>DATFAJ010000566.1:0-2442 GCA_035254745.1 Candidatus Methylomirabilota bacterium
ACGCCCGCGTGATGCAGCCCTACCCCCATGCCCAACGCCTGGAATATGGTCTGGTTCAGCGGCGACTCCGCGATGGTCGGATTGTCGCCCACCGCCTCGCGGATCGCCTCGTCTACCAACTGCTGCTCGCCCTTGGTGAGGAGGGGCTTGCCCTCGGCGAGCACCGTCTCCATGGCGCGCTCGCAACCGGCGCGGCTGAAGATGAAATAGATCGCGGGCAGCCAGCCGCGCGTCTCGAGCTCGTCCAGCATGACGGTGGGATCGACCACGCGACGCGTGTACCAGCGCCCCTTGTCGTGGTAGCCGCCCTCACCCTCCTGGCCGAGAAGGCGCACCTTGCCCCGGCGCACGGCGTCGTAGGTGTGGATCTCCCCGGAGAGATCGGCGATGAGGTACTGCAGCGGTACGCTCCGGTGTGGGTGCGTGATGGGCACGATGGGGCGGTGGACGATGCTGATCCAGTCGGCGATCTCTGCGATGTTCCGCACGGTGGCGGAGAGTCCGACCAGGGCCACGTCCTTGGGCGCGTTGACGATGATCTCCTCCCACACCGTGCCTCGCCCCTCGTCGCCCATGTAGTGGCATTCATCCAGCACCACGAACTCGAGGCCGGCCAGCCCACCCGTGTAGAACATGTTGCGCAGGATCTCCGTGGTCATGACGATCACGGGGGCACGCGCGTTGACCTTGACGTCGCCGGTGAGGATGCCCACGTGGTCGGCGCCGAACTGGCGGCCGAAGTCCGCGTACTTCTGGTTGGAGAGCGCCTTGAGCGGCGTGGTGTAGGCGATGCGCCGCCCGCGGTGCAGCGCGGAGTGGATGGCGAACTCGGCGACCAGGGTCTTGCCCGAGCCGGTCGGCGCGGAGACGATCACCGACTTGCCGTCGAGGATGGCGGAGATGGCGCGGAGCTGGAAGTCGTCGAGCGGAAACGGGTAGCGGGCCTTGAACGACTGGAGCAGTTCCTCGGCCACGGCCGCGGCACCTCCCTTGCCCGCGCCCTCACGGTACCACGGCCTTGCGCGGCCGCGAAGCCCCGAGTAGGCTCTCGGCCATGAAGCTCACCGGCAAGGTCGCCCTCATCACCAACGTCAGCCACTTCATGGGCCCCGCGATCACCGAGGAGTTCTGCCGCGAGGGGGCCTCGGTGGCGCTCCACGACCGCGAGCCGGCCGCGATCAAGCCGTTCGCGGCGATCGCGGAGCGGCTCGGCCGTGACGTGCTCGCCCTCGGCGGCGACCTGAGCCGCTCCGCGGAGGCGGACCGCGCGGTGGCGGCGGTGGTGGCGCGCTTCGGGCGCCTCGACATCCTGGTGAACAACAACGCGCACCCGCCTTCGGGCAGCCCGGTGGAGCAGATCACCGACGCGGCGTGGCGCGAGATGCAGTCCCGCCTGCTCGACGAGCCGTTCTTCTGCCTGCGGGCGGCGCTGCGGGTGATGCGGCCGGCCGGGCGCGGCAAGATCATCAACATGTCCTCCGCCGCCGCCTTCCCCGGCCTGCCCAACTACGCGGCCTACACCGCGGCGCGCGCGGGCGTGAACGGGCTCACCAAGGCGGTCGGCCGCGAGGTGGCGAAGGACGGCATCCAGGTCAACGCGATCGCCCAGAACTACGTCGAGAACCCGACCTACTTCCCGCCCGCGCTGGTGGCGGACGCGGCCAAGCGCGAGCGCATGGTCCGCAACATCCCGGCCGGCCGGCTCGCCCGCAGCGAGGAGTCGGCGCGGCTCGCGGTCTACCTGGCCTCGGAGGACGCCGACTTCTTCGTGGGCCAGGTCATCCCGTTCGCGGGGGGCTGGGTGACGCCGTGATCGTCTTCCACGTCGCGATCGAGACCGCGGGCGACTACGTGACCCGCCGCGAGCCGCACCGGCGGACGCATCTCGAGCGCCTGATGGGCCTGCGCGCCCAGGGCCTGGTCGTCGGCGGCGGCCCCTCGCCCGACGGCCGCGGCGCCGACATCTTCTACCGCGTGCAGCAGCCCGACGATCTCCGCCGGCTGGTGGAGGAGGATCCCTACTTCACCGGCGGCGCGTGGTCGGGCTACCGCCCGCGGAGCTTCGCCCAGTTCCTCGAGCCGTGGGAGCTGCCGCCCCTGGTGACCGACGGCTCGCGCACGGTCATGATCGCGGAGGGCATCGCCCCGGACGTGGAGATGGCCTCCTTCGCCCTGATCGAGGCGCGCGGCGCGGGCCGGATGGCCTTCGGCGGCTTCTTCCCGGGCGGCGAGACCCTCGCGGTCATGCGCGCCCCCGATGCGGCCAAGGCCCTCGAGGAGCTGCGGGCCAGCGGCTTCTGGCAGGAGGGCTCGCTGCGCGCGCGGCCCCTGCTCCACGTCCTCTAGGCCCCTCCCCCGGCCCCCGCCCTCCCGCCCGCCGCGCGCCGATTTTTCGGGGTTGACAGGCCGCGCGATGATTAGGTATACCTAACTCGTCGGCTA
>DATFAJ010000567.1:0-7127 GCA_035254745.1 Candidatus Methylomirabilota bacterium
GGCGAGACGGTGCGCGTCCCGCTGTCGCAGCGGTTCCAGGACCTCATCGACGCAGTGGCGATGCGGGAAGGGGCCACCGAGAGCGAGGCCTACCTCGCGGGCTGGGCGCCGGGCCCCGAGACCGAGCGGCCGGGCGGCGCGGAGGCGGTGGCTCAGGCGGTCGCGGCCGAGCTCGAGGACGGGTTCCAGGACCTGGTCGTGCGGCGCTTCCTCGGCCCGCCGCGCTAGCGGTTCCACCGTGGTCGCGGGCCGGGCCCGGAGATCGCCGGGGCGCGGCCTCCGGCGCTATAATCCGCCCAGCCAATGAAGGCCGCGGAGCTGGTGGTCGCCTGCTTCCTCCTGTTCGGGGCGTGTCTCGTCTGGCCCCTGCTCGCCATCGCCAACCGGCCGGCGCTGGTGGCCGGCGTGCCCGCCCTGGTCCTGTACCTGTTCGTGGTGTGGACCGGCATGGTGGTCGTCCTGATCGTCCTGGCCCGCCGGATCCGGCCGCCCGAGGACGAGACGTGAGCGGTCTCTCGCCGACCGCGCTGCTGAGCATCGTCCTCGGCTACCTGGCCTTCCTGTTCGTGGTCGCCTCCGTCGCGGAGGCCCTCGCGCCGCGCCTCGGGCGCGGTCGGCTGCGCACCCTGACCTACGTGCTCGCCGCCTCGGTGTACTGCACCGCGTGGACCTTCTACGGCAGCGTCGGCCTCGCGGCCAACCGGGGGCTCGAGTTCCTGACCATCTACCTGGGCCCGGCCTGCGTCGCGCTCCTGTGGCCGGTCCTGCTCCGGAAGCTGGTCCGGGTCTCCAAGGAGCAGCGCATCACCTCGGTCTCCGACTTCATCTCGAGCCGCTACGGCAAGTCGGCCGCGCTCGGCACGCTGGTGGCGGCGCTGGTGGTCTGCGGGATGATCCCCTACATCGCGCTGCAGCTGAAGGCGGTGTCCGCGTCGTTCAAGATGATCCTGCGGGAAGACTCGGTGCTGGAGGTCTTCGACCCGACCCTGGTGGTGGCGGTGACCCTCGCGCTCTTCGGCATCCTGTTCGGGGCGCGGAACCTCGACTTCACCAAGCGCCAGACCGGCCTCATGACCGCGGTGGCGGTCGAGTCGGTGGTGAAGCTGGTCGCGTTCCTGCTCGTGGGCGCGTACGTGACCTGGGGGCTCTTCGGCGGCTTCGCGGATCTCTTCGGTCAGGTGGCCCGCCATCCGGAGTGGTCCAAGCTCCTGACCCTCGACCAGGCCGGCACCGCGTCCTATCCCCGCTGGACCGCCATGCTCCTGATCTCCATGCTGGCGGTGATGTTCCTGCCGCGGCAGTTCCACGTGCTGGTGGTGCAGAACCCGCGCGAGCGCGACGTGAACGCGGTGTCCTGGACCTTTCCGCTCTACCTGCTCCTGATCAACGTGTTCGTGCTGCCGATCGCCTTCGCGGGCCTGCTCGTGTTCCCCGACGCGCGCGCCCAGGCGGACGGCTTCATCCTCCGCCTGCCGCTCTTCTTCGACAGCCAGCTCATCTCGGTGCTCGTGTTCCTGGGCGGCTTCTCGGCCGCCACCGCGATGATCGTGGTCGACTCGCTGGCCCTGTCGAAGATGATCACCAACGACATCATCCTGCCCATGCTGCTGCGCCAGCGGCGCATGGAGGACATCTACTGGATCACCCTGTTCTACACACGCCTCGCCATGCTCGCGGTGGTCGCCCTGGGCTTCCTGTGGGCGCGCATGGAGCACGGGCAGCTGCTGCTGGTCGAGATGGGGCTGCTCTCCTTCATCGCGGTGGCCCAGTGCGGCCCCGCCATCCTGCTCGGGCTGTACTGGCGGCGCGGCAACCGGGCCGGCGCCTTCACCGGCATCTCGGCCGGTTTCTTCGTGTGGTTCTACACCCTGATCATCCCGGCGCTCGGTCGGGAGGGCGTCTTCGGGCCCTCGTTCCTCGCCGACGGCCCGTTCGGCCTGGGCCTGCTGCGGCCCACCGCGTTCCTGGGGCTGGAGGGGCTCGATACCATCAGCCACGGGGTCTTCTGGTCGCTCTTCTTCAACGTCGGGCTGTTCGTGATGGTGTCGCTGCTCACCGAGCAGGACGCCGACGACCGGGCCCAGGCTGCCGCCTTCGTGGGGGTGGCCGGCGAGGACAAGCCGGCTCCGGGCGCGCCCGCCATCCTGTCCGCGCCGGAGATCGAGCGTCTCGTGCACCACTACGTGGGCGACGAGGACGCCGAGGCCATCGTCCGCGAGCTGTTCGGGACCAAGGCCCCGGCCGAGCTCTCGGTGCCGGAGCTCCTGGAGATGCGCATCCGGTTCGAGCGGCTGCTCGCGGCCTCGCTCGGCGCCGCCGCCGCACGCATGATCGTCGAGGACCACTTCACGATCTCGAAGGAGGAGGCCCAGCAGCTGGTCACCTCGTTCCAGCGGATGCAGGAGTCGCTGCGGGTCACCGAGGAGGAGGTCAAGCGAGGCGAGCGCCTGCTCGCCTCGGTGGTGGAGAGCGTCGACGACTGCATCTTCACCGCCGACACCACCGGGCGGCTCGTGACCATGAACCCGGCCGGCCGCCGCCTCCTCGGCTACGAGGCGTGGGAGGTGAGCCGTCTCCGCTACCCCGACCTGCTGGCCGCCGAGGAGCGCGGGGGTGGCGCCGGCATCGTGGCCGCGCTCGAGACGGGCCGGGGCTGGGGCGGGCAGGTGATGGGCCGGACCGCGGCGGGCCGGGCGTTTCCGGCCCACGTCGCGATGACGTCGCTCTTCGACGACCGCGGGCAGCGGATCGGCACGGTGGGCGTGCTGCGCGATCTGACCGAGCAGGTGGAGACGCAGCGGCGGCTCATCCACCGCGAGAAGCTGGCCTCGCTCGGCGAGATGGCGGCCGGGGTGGCCCACGAGATCCGCAATCCCCTGGGCGGCATCAAGATGGCCACCAACCTCCTCTCCTCGCCGGAGGTGGACGGCAGTCCGCTCTCCCAGGAGATGACCCGCTCCATCCTGTCCGGCATCGCGGAGATCGAGGCCATCATCAACAGCCTCCTGGACTGGACCCGCGACGCGCGGCTCGAGCGCGGCGACTACGAGCTGCACCGCATCCTGGACCCGGTGGTGGAGGCGGTGGCCGCCGAAGGGCGCGGCCGGGGGGTGCGGGTGGGCTACGGACGCCTCGAGCGCGACGTGACCGCGGCGGTCGACGGCCAGAAGCTCCGGCAGGTCTTCACCAACGTGATGAAGAACGCGCTCGAGGCCATCGAGCCGCGCCGCGAGGCCGGACGGGTGACGGTGGACCTGTTCGTCGACGGCGAGCGGGCGGTGGTGGAGGTCGCCGACGACGGGATGGGCATCGCCCCGGAGGACCGGGACCGGATCTTCCTGCCCTTCTTCACCACCAAGCCGTCGGGCACCGGGCTCGGCATGTCGATCGTCAAGAAGATCGTGGACCTCCACGGGGGAGAGATCGCGATCGAGAGCGCGCCGGGGTCCGGCACGCGCGTCCGTATCTCACTGCCGGCGGTGCTGGCTCCGCACCCCCTGGCCGGAGGCACATCATGAAGCGACGGCTCCTGCTGGTCGAGGACGACGAGGTATTCCTTCGGCCGCTGCTCCGCACGCTGGAGCTGAAGGGCTACGAGGTCCTGCCGGTCCAGAGCGGGGAGGAGGCCCTCGAGTCCATCAAGGCCGAGGACGTGGACCTGGTGCTGACCGATCGCCGCCTGCCCGGCATGGACGGGGTCGAGCTGGTCCGCCAGATCAAGGCCGAGCATCCCGACCTCGCGGTGGTGGTCATGACCGCCTACGGCACCATCGAATCCGCGGTCGAGGCCATGCGCCTCGGCGCGGAGGACTATCTGGTGAAGCCGTTCGAGGCGGCCGAGCTGCTCCTGGTGATCCGCCGGGCCATCGAGTTCCAGGAGCTGAAGTCGGCGAACCGCCGGACGATCCGGCGCAACCAGGAGCGGTTCACGTTCGGCAACATCGTGGCGGCGAGCGCCGGGATGCAGGCGGTGTTCGATCTGCTCCGCTCGGTGGTGGACCTGGACACGACCGTGCTCATCTACGGGGAGACCGGCACCGGCAAGGAGCTGCTGGCGCGCTCGATCCATTTCTCGGGCGCCCGCCGCGAGCGGCCCTTCGTGCCGGTGAACTGCGCCGCGATCCCGGCCGAGCTCTTCGAGTCCGAGCTCTTCGGCTCGCGGCGCGGGGCCTTCACCGGGGCGGTCGAGCACCGCCGGGGCCACTTCCAGATGGCCAGCAGCGGTACCCTCCTGCTCGACGAGATCGGGGAGATGCCGCTGCAGCTGCAGAGCAAGCTCCTGCGCGCGATCGAGGAGAAGAAGGTCACCTCGGTCGGGGCCGACCGGCCGGTCGACATCGACGTGCGGTTCATCGCCACCACCAACAAGGACCTGCAGGCCGAGGTCGAGCGCGGGGCCTTCCGCCGCGATCTCTTCTACCGCCTGTCGGTCATGCCGGTCCGCGTGCCGCCCCTGCGCGAGCGCCCGGAGGACATCCCGCTGCTGGCCCGCCACTTCGTCGAGCAGGCCGGCCGGCGGCTGAAGAAGGCGGTCCGCGGCATCTCGCCGGAGAGCCTGGGCGCGCTGTCCCGCTACCCGTGGCCGGGGAACGTACGCGAGCTCGAGAACGTCATCGAGCGCGCGGTGATCGTGGCCGCGGGCGATACCCTGACGGACGTGGAGCGGTTCCTGGCCCCCACCGGCGCCCACGCGCCGGTGGACCTCTCGCTGCCGTTCCGGGACGCCAAGGCCCGGGTGGTGGAGGAGTTCGAGCGGGCCTACATCGAGGGACTGCTCAAGAGCCACGGCGGCAAGCTCACCGTCGCGGCGAAGCACGCCGACATGGACCCCAAGAACTTCTCGGACAAGATGCAGCGCTACGGCCTGCGCCGGGTCGCGCCCTCCGAGCCTCCGTCCGCCTAGAGGAACAGCAGCGTCACCAGCCCGAAGACCGGGAGCAGCACCGCGCCGCTGTAGACCGTGTAGCCGAGGAAGCTCGGCATGCGCACCCCGGCCGCTTCCGCGATGGCCTTGACCATGAAGTTGGGGGCGTTGCCGATGTAGCTGTTGGCCCCCATCGCGACCGAGCCCAGGCTGATCGCGGCCAGGATCGAGTGGGGGACGCCGACCACCTCGCCCGGGAGACCCAGTCCCTGGGCCAGGGCCAGGAACGTGAGATAGGTGGGCGCGTTGTCGAGGAACGAGGAGAGCCCGCCCGCGGCCCAGAAGAACTGCCAGGGCTCGCGGACCCCCAGCTCCGCGCCCCGGAGGTGGAGCAGCTCGAGCGCGGGGATCATGGTCAGGAAGATACCGAGGAAGAGGACGGCCACCTCGACCATCGGGAGCGCGGTGAACTGGTTCGCCCGGCGGATCTCGCGGGGCGTCCGCCAGAGCGAGAGCGCGGCCAGGCCCAGGATGACGACCTCCCGGACGGGTGCGTGCAGCAGCGCCACCGCGGCCACCACCCCCGCGAGCCAGAGCCCGTTGACCCCGCCGTGCACGCGTAGGGGCTGGATCCGGGTGTGGTCGAGTCGGCGGGCCGCCCGCGACTCGCGGCGGTGCTGGATCGTGTCCCAGACGAAGTAGGTGCCGAGGAGGATCAGGACCATGGTCAGCCACGGCGGCCAGAGTCGCAGGGTCCATGTGAACGGCACCCCGGCCAGGTAGCCGAGGAAGAGGGGGGGGTCGCCCAGCGGGGTCAGCATGCCGCCGATGTTGGAGACCAGGAAGATGAAGAAGACCACGGTGTGGGTCACGCGGGCCCGCTCCCGGTTCGTCTGCAGGAGAGCGCGGATCACGAGCATGGACGCGCCGGTCGTGCCGATGAGCGAGGCGAGGAGCGCGCCTCCGCCCAGGAACGCGCTGTTCACCGCCGGGGTGGCCTCGAGGTCGCCGCGGAGCAGGATCCCGCCCGCGATCACGTAGAGGCCGGTCAGCAGCACGATGAAGGAGACGTAGTCGCCCGCGCTGTGCAGGAGGGCGCGCGGCTCGCGCGCCAGGTAGAGGAGCAGCACCGGCAGGCCCAGCCCGGCCGAGACGACGAGCTTGTTCCGGTTGGGCTCCCACCAGTGCGGGAGCGTCAGCGGCAGGAAGGCGATGGCGAGCAGCATCGCGACGAAGGGCAACACCGAATAGAGCGGCGGCGGCGTCGGCATTGCCGCAGCTTACTCCCTTGAAGTTCACCCGCGGATGGTTTAGAAGGGATGCGGCGCACCGAGGCGCCGATCTCACCCCACGACGAGGTTCCCATGGCCAGCGAGACCAAAGGCAGCAGCGCCGTCGAGGCCCTTCTCAAGGAGAAGCGAAAGTTCGCTCCGCCGAAGGACTTCGTCAAGCACGCCAACGTCAACCGGGCCTCGATCTACCAGGAGGCGGCGAGGAACCCGACCCGCTTCTGGGAGCGCTTCGCGCGCGAGCTCGACTGGTTCAAGCCCTGGAAGACGACCCTGCAGTGGAAGGCGCCCAACGCGAAGTGGTTCGTCGGGGGCAAGCTCAACGTCTCCTACAACTGCCTCGACCGGCACGTGGGCACGCCGCGCAAGACCAAGGCCGCCATCATCTGGGAAGGGGAGCCCGGCGACTCGCGGGTCCTGACCTACTGGGATCTCTACCGCGAGGTGAACCGGTTCGCGGCCGCCTTGAAGCGGCGCGGGGTCAAGAAGGGAGACCGGGTCACCATCTACATGCCGATGGTGCCCGAGCTGCCGATCGCGATGCTGGCCTGCGCGCGCATCGGGGCGCCGCACAGCGTGGTCTTCGGGGGCTTCGCGCCGGAGGCGCTGCGCGACCGGATCCACGACGCGGAGTCGCGCATCCTAATCACCGCCGACGGGGGCTTCCGGCGCGGCGGCACGGTCGCGCTCAAGAAGAACGCGGACGAGGCCCTGCGCGAGTGCCCGGACGTCCACACCGTGGTCGTCCTCAAGCGGACCCGGCAGGAGATCTCCATGCAGGGCGGTCGCGACATCTGGTGGGACGACTTCCTCAAAGACGCCCCCGCCTACTGCGCGCCCGAGAAGATGGATTCCGAGGACATGCTCTACCTGCTCTACACCTCGGGCTCGACCGGCAAGCCCAAGGGGATCGTGCACACCACCGGCGGGTACCTGACCGGGGTGTACGCGACCACCAAGTGGGTGTTCGACCT
>DATFAJ010000568.1:0-4238 GCA_035254745.1 Candidatus Methylomirabilota bacterium
CGGCTCGGGCCTGCTCCGGAGCGCTTTCGAGCCCGGCCTCGAGGGGTGGTTCCAGCAGTACCTCTCGCCCCACTCGGCCACCGCCCAGGGGCTCAAGGTCACCGGACGCTACCACTTCATCGGGCTCGGCCGCTTCGTCCCGTACCTCGAGGGCACCGCGGGGGCGGGGGGGACGAGCCTGCGGGTGCCCGAGATCGACTCGACGTTCACCTTCGTGCTCGAGGCCGGAGCCGGCCTCTCCTACTTCGTCACCGATTCCCTCGCGGTCAACGCGGGCTATCGCTTCCAGCACATCTCGAACGGGCACACCTGCGACCGTAACCGGGGCTTCAACTCGGACTCGGGAGTGGTCGGCGTCTCGTTCTACTTCAAGTGAGGTAACGGGCATCATGACCACGCTTCCGCTGCAGCAGATCGTGCTCGCCGGCCCTCGCGGCTTCTGCGCCGGGGTCGACCGCGCGATCGACATCGTCGAGCTCGCCCTGCAGGTCTGTCCGCACCCGGTATACGTGCGCAAGGAGATCGTGCACAACCGCCACGTGGTGGAGGCCCTGCGGGCCAAGGGCGCCCACTTCGTGGACGAGCTCGACGAGGTGCCCGACGATGCCACCGTGATCTTCAGCGCCCACGGCATCTCGCCCGCGGTGCGCGCGGAGGCCCAGCGGCGGGGGCTGCGGGTGATCGACGCGACGTGCCCGCTCGTCACCAAAGTCCACCTCGAGGCGGTGCGGTACGCGCGGGAGGGCTACTCGATCATCCTGGTCGGCCATGCCGACCACGACGAGGTCGTGGGCACCATGGGCGAGGCCCCGGACCGGATGTTCCTGATCGCCCATCCCGAGGACGTGGAGAAGCTCGCGGTGGCCGATCCGGACAAGGTGGCCTACCTCACCCAGACCACCCTCTCGGTGGACGACACCCGCGACTGCATCGAGGCGCTGCGCCGCCGCTTCCCCAAGATCGTCGGGCCGGCCAAGGACGACATCTGCTACGCGACCCAGAACCGCCAGGCCGCGGTGAAGACGGTGGCGGGCGCGGTGGACGTGCTGCTCGTCATCGGCGCGGCCAACAGCTCGAACGCCAACCGGCTGGTCGAGGTCTCCACCGTGATGGGGACGCCGTCCTACCTGATCAACGACAAGAACGACATCCGGCCGGAGTGGCTCGAGGGCGTGGCCCGGGTCGGGGTGACCGCGGGCGCCTCCACCCCGGAGCATCTGGTGACCGAGGTCGTCGAGGAGCTGCGCCGCAAGCACGGCTCCAGCGTCCAGGAGGTCCACGTGGTCGAGGAAGACGTCCGCTTCGGCCTGCCGCGCGAGCTCGAGGACATCGCCCGCGCCGCCGGCAAGACGCTGCCCCCGCGCGCCGGCGCGGTGGCGGTGAGCGGGTAGGCCGTGCGGCTCGTCACCTTCCGCCGGGGGCGGGGAGAGCCGAAGCCGGGCGCGCTCTGGCAAGAGCACGTGCTCGACCTGGGCGGCCTCGCGAAGGATCTGGCCGTGCAGCGGGGGACGGTGCGTCGCGGGCGCGGCGGCTTTCCCCGCTCGATCCTGGAGATCGTGCAGGGCAGCGAGGCGGTGCGGGCCCTCGCGCGCGAGGCGGTGGAGCACGGGCAGCGGCTCGTGGGCCAGACCGCGGCCGAGGAGCTGGCGCAGCGGCGCCTGGCCTATCCGCTCAAGCGGGTGCGGCTGCTCGCGCCGATCCCGTCGCCGAGCCGGAACATCTTCTGCCTCGGGCGCAACTACGCCGATCACGCCGCCGAGCGCGGCGCGGCCGCGCCGGAGCACCCGGTCTACTTCACCAAGCCGGGCACCGCGGTGGTGGGGCCGGGCGACGACGTGGTGCACCACGCGATCACCAAGGAGCTCGACTACGAGGTCGAGCTGACGGTGGTGATCGGCACCGGCGGGCGCGACATCGCGCGCGCCGACGCCCTCAAGCACGTCTTCGGCTACACCATCATCAACGACGTGACCGCGCGCGATCTGCAGAAGAAGCACCAGCAGTGGTTCAAGGGCAAGTCGCTCGACACGTTCTGCCCGATGGGGCCGGTGCTGGTCACCGCCGACGAGCTCCCCGACCCGCAGGCCCTCGCGATCTCGCTGCGGGTCAACGGCCAGCTCCGGCAGTCGAGCCACACCTCCAAGATGATCTTCCCGGTGGCCCAGTGCATCGAGGTGCTCTCCCAGGGAATGACGCTCCTGCCCGGCGACATCATCGCCACCGGGACCCCCGAGGGCGTGGGCGCGGCCAGCGGCAGCTTCCTCAAGGCCGGCGACCGCATCGAGGCCGAGGTGGAGCACATCGGCATCCTGGCGAGCAAGGTCGTCCGGCCCTAGGGCCGGCGTCCGGCCGATCGTGACGCGGCGGATCGCCCTCGCGCTCCTGATGGGCCTGGCGCTGCTGCCCGCGGCCGCCGCCGCCGCCGACCTGCGCGGGCGGGTCACCCTCGCCGACGGCCGCCCGGCCGCGAACGAGCCGATCATGCTGGGCGGCCGCGCGGTCGGGCGCACCGACGTGGCCGGCGTCTTCGTGCTGAGCCTCCCCGCCGGGGCGTACACCCTCACCATCAAGGGTCAGGCGATCCCGGTCCAGGTCCTGCCCAACGGCAATCGGCACGACGTCCGCCTCAAGTAGGGCCCGTCCGATGGCCGACGAGACACCGAGGAAGTCGCGCGACTGGTGGGAGCGGCTCGAGCTCGCGAGCAAGATCATCGGCGGGGTCAGCGTGCCGATCGTCGGCCTCGCGCTCACCTACGCGCTCCAGCAGCAGACCCAGTCGAGCCAGCAGGCGCAGCTCTACGCCAACATCACGACCGGGCGGGAGAAGGCGGACAGCGACGTGCGCTCGCAGATGTTCAGCAAGCTGCTCGAGCGCTACCTGGTGACCGGGGCCGACAAGGAGACGGTGGAGGACTACCGAGACCGGGTGATGTTCCTCGACCTGCTCCGCTCCAACTTCGAGGAGTACTTCAACGCCCGCCCCCTCTTCAGTCGACTCTACGAGCAGATCCGGGCCCAGGAGGCGCGGGCCGCCGCGAACCGCCCCGCGTGGGCCCAGCTCAAGCAGCAGCTCATCGAGGTGGCCAAGGACACGACCTCGCGCCAGATCGCGCGCCTGGTGCGCTCCGGGCACCTGACCGAGGACATCGTGGTGCCGGTGCGGGTGAGCCTCGACTCGGGAGACCCGGTGAGCCAGCGGATCGCGCTCTACTCGGTGCGCGGCCTGCGCGGCCTCGACGGGGTGTTCAAGCTGAGCGAAGAGGACACCGGTGCCACCGACCCCGAGCGCGACGCGGCGGCGGCCCGCGACGCCCAGCGCAACCGCTACTCGATCACCATCCGGGTCAAGGAGATGCTGGACAGCTCCGCGAAGGTCAGCGTCCTTCTCTACCGCGACGTGTACGACGGGGACGCCTTCCAGCCGGAGCGGTCGCTCCCCGACCTGCGCCCGATCGAGTTCGAGGTGTCGTACTTCTCCACGCCCTACATGGACAACACCCGCCTCTTCGACGGCAGCCGCTTCTCGGTGCTCTACGACGGCTGCATCGACCAGAAGGCCACCGACCAGGTGTGCCGCTTCCCCCTCGCGCCGACCGCCCAGCCGATGGCCCAGTTCAAGGTGGTGGTCTTCGACGAGGCCTTCCTGAGCCAGCGCGACCGGCCCTACGTGGACCAGATCCTCGAAAAGATCGGCACCACCTCGGGCAAGAGCCCGCTCGGCCGCTCCGCGCCCCGCTGAAGAAGGCCGCGCCCCGCCGCGGGGGCGGTTCCGCGATTGCGGCCCGTCGGCCGCCGGGCTAGCATGCCGGGGTTGGCGCGCGGCCGATCCGAGCCCCGCGCCGCGGAAAGGGCGACGGCATGCGGACGGCGATCGAGGGCGGGTGGGTGGTGGCGTGGAGCGGGCGCGGCCACGAGGTGCACGAGCAGGGCAGCGTCGTCTTCGAGGGCGACCGGGTCGTGCACGCGGGCGGGCCGTACGCGGGGCCGGTCGACGCGCGCATCGCGGCGCGCGGCAAGCTCGTCTCCCCCGGCTTCATCAACACCCACGTCCACACCGCGGGCAACGGGGGCGACTACCTGCTGCTCGACATGGCCAGGAACGACTACCGCACCGCCAACTACATGGCCTTCGCGGCGCCGCTCAAGGGCAAGATGACGCCGCCCTCCCCCGAGGCCACCGCGGCCATCCGGGCCTTCGTCTTCCTGCACGCGCTCAAGAACGGCACCACCACCGTGAT
>DATFAJ010000569.1:0-5171 GCA_035254745.1 Candidatus Methylomirabilota bacterium
CGGAAGAACGTCCGGTTCCACAACGGCGAGGTGATGACCGCGGAGGACGTGAAGTACTCCTTCGAGCGCTACCGGGGTGCCAGCGCGGCCCTGCTGAAGGCCAAGGTCGCCAAGGTGGAGGCGGTGGACCCCCTGCGCGTCCGCTTCACGCTCAAGCAGCCCTGGCCCGACTTCATGGCCTTCTACGCCACCCCGGCCACCGGGGCCGCCTGGATCGTGCCCAAGAAGTACGTGGAGCAGGTGGGCGAGGACGGCTTCAAGAAGGCGCCGGTGGGGGCCGGACCCTACAAGTTCGTCTCGTTCAAGCCGGGCGTCGAGCTGACCCTGGAAGCCCACGAGCAGTACTGGCGGAAGCCGCCCGCGGTGAAGACCCTCGTGTTCCGCGTCATCCCCGACGAGTCGACGCGGCTGGCCGCGCTCAAGCGCGGTGAGGTCGACGTCGCCTACTCGATCACCGGACCTCTGGCCGAGGAGCTCAAGCGCAGCCCGGGCCTGCGCCTGGTGCCGACCTACTTCACGTTCACCACCTGGCTCGTCTTCACCGAGCAGTGGGACCCGAAGTCGCCGTGGCACGACCCCCGGGTGCGGCTGGCCGCCAACCTCGCCATCGACCGGGCGGGCATCAACCAGGCCGTCTACCTGGGTCTCTCCAAGCTCTCCTACTCGTTCATCCCGCAGGGGATGGAGTACTTCTGGAGCCCGCCGCCCATTCGCTACGATCCCAAGCGGGCCCAGGCCCTCCTGGCCGAGGCCGGCTACCCGAACGGCTTCGAGGGCGGCGACCTCTCGGGCGACACGATCTACGGCGTCGCCATCGGCGAGCCGGTGGTCAGCTACCTGCAGCAGGTCGGCATCCGCCTGCGGCTGCGGCCGATGGAGCGCGCCGCGTTCTTCAAGGAGTACGGCGAGAAGAAGCTCCGCGGGATCGTCTTCAGCGGCAGCGGCGCGCCCGGCAACGCGCCCACCCGCCTCGAGCAGTACGCGATCTCGGGCGGGCGCTACGCCTACGGGGCGTACCCGGACATCGACGGCCTCTACACCGAGCAGGCCAACGAGATGAACCCCCGGGTGCGCCAGCAGATCCTCACCAAGATCCAGCAGCTCGTCACCGACAAGGTGATGTTCGGCCCGGTGATCGAGCCCGCCTTCCTCAACGGCGTGGGCCCGCGCCTCGAGGTGCACGGCCTCGGGCTGATCGCCAACCACGCCTACTCGGCCCCGTACGAGGACCTGAGGCTCAAGCGGCCGTGAAGCGGTTCATCCTGCGGCGCCTCGGCTACGCCCTCATCTCCCTGGTGCTGCTCTCCGTCACCATCTTCATGTTCGTGCGGGTGACCGGCGATCCGGCCGTCCTCCTGGTGGAGCCGGGGGCGAGCCAGGCCGACATCGACGCGATCCGCACCCAGTTCGGGCTGGACCGCCCGCTGTGGGTCCAGTACGGTCACTTCGTGTCGAGCCTGGTGCGGGGCGATCTCGGCCACTCGTTCTACTACCGCACCCCGGTGCTCGAGCTGTACCTGTCGCGGCTGCCCTACTCGCTCCTGCTGGCCGCCGCCGCGATGGCCTTCTCGCTCGTGATCGGCATCCCGACCGGCATCATCGCGGCGGTGCGCGTGAACCGATGGTGGGACAGCGCCGGGAAGGTCTTCGCCCTGCTCGGCCTCTCCTTGCCCTCGTTCTGGGTGGGCCTGCTCCTGATCCTGTTCTTCTCGGTCTATCTCGGGTGGCTCCCGTCCTCCGGCTCCGGCACCGCGCTGCACCTGATCATGCCCGCGTTCGCGCTCGGCTGGTACTTCGCGGCGGCCCACATGCGGCTGACCCGCTCGTCCATGCTCGACGTGCTGGGCTCGGAGTACGTGAAGCTGGCCCGCCTGAAGGGACTGCCCGAGGCGCTGGTGATCGGCAAGCACGCGTTCAAGAACGCGCTGATCCCGGTCCTGACCCTGGCCGGCATCAACCTGGTCATCATGGTCAACGTGGCGGTGGTGGTGGAGACGGTCTTCGCCTGGCCGGGGATCGGGCGTCTCCTGTACGAGGGCATCGCGTTCCGCGACTTCCCGGTGGTTCAGGCCACCGTGATCCTGGGAGGGAGCATGATCGTCATCGTGAACCTGCTGGTGGACATCCTGTACGCGGTGATCGACCCGCGCATCCGGTTCGACAAATGACCAGCCGCGCGGCCACCCTCACCGTCGCCTGGCGACTCGCGTCCTTCCGGAGCGAGGGCTTCCCCCTGATTCCGATGTCGATCCTGGGGGGACTGCTGTTCGTCGCGATCTTCGCCAACGTGCTCGCGCCCCACGACCCGGAGGTGGGCAGCCTGGGGGAGCGCTTCCGTCCCCCGTTCTGGCAGCAGGGGGGAAGCGAGAAGTTCATCCTGGGCAGCGATCACCTCGGGCGCGACGTGCTCTCGCGGCTGATCTTCGGCGCGCGCGTCTCGATCGTGGTGGGCTTCACCGCGGTGATCTTCGCCGGCATCATCGGCACCGGCCTCGGGATCCTGTCCGGCTACCTGGGCGGCTGGGTGGACCAGGTCATCATGCGGGTCACCGACGCCTGGCTCGCCATCCCCGCGCTGACCTACGCGATCTTCCTCGCCGCGGTGGTGGGCCCGAGCGAGATGAACATCGTGATCATCCTGGGCCTCGTGTACTGGACGCGCTACGCGCGGGTGATCCGCGGGGAGGTGCTGTCGCTCAAGGAGCGCGACTTCGTCCGCCTCGCCATCGTGGCCGGCTGCTCCAAGCGCACGATCATGAAGCGGCACATCCTGCCCAACGTGCTGAACTCGGCCATCGTGCTCGGCACCCTCATGCTGGGGGTCGTCGTCGTGACCGAGGCCGCGCTCTCCTTCCTGGGCGTGGGGGTGCCGCCGCCCAAGCCCGCGTGGGGGCTCATGCTGGCCGACGGCAAGAAGGGGCTGATGGCCGGCTACTGGTGGCTCACCGTGCTGCCCGGCTGCTGCATCATGCTGATGGTCCTGTCCGCCAACCTCCTGGGTGACTGGCTCCGCGTGAAGCTCGACCCGCAGCTCCGCCAGCTGTGAGCGACGCGCCGCTCCTCGAGCTGCGGGGGCTGTCCACCCACTACGTGAGCGCGCGCGGGACCCGCGTGGTCCGCGCGGTGGACGAGGTCTCGCTGACCCTGGCCGCGGGCAGCACCCTCGGGGTGGTGGGCGAGTCCGGCTCGGGCAAGAGCACGCTCGCGCTGACCATCCTGCGCCTGCTGCCGCCCGCCGCGAAGATCGTCTCGGGCGAGATCCTCTTCGAGGGCGAGAACCTGCTCGCGATGTCCGACGTGGAGATGCGCCGGGTGCGCGGCAAGCGCATCGCGATGATCCTGCAGGACCCGATGGCCTCGCTGAATCCCCTGTTCACGATCGGCGACCAGGTCTCGGAGCCCCTGCGGGTGCACGAGGGTGCCGGTCGCCGGGCGGCCTGGAGCCGCGCCACCGACCTCCTGAAGGCGGTCCGGATCCCGGCCCCGGAAGCCCGCGTGCGCGAGTACCCGCACCAGATGTCGGGCGGCATGCGCCAGCGCATCGTGGGAGCCATCGCGATCTCCTGCGCGCCCCGCCTGCTGATCGCGGACGAGCCCACCACGAGCCTCGACCTCACGATCCAGGCCCAGTACCTGAACCTGCTGCGGGACCTCCAGCGCGAGCACCGGCTGGCCCTGATCTTCATCACCCACAACCTGGGCATCGTGGCCAAGATGTGCGATCAGGTCGCGGTGATGTACGGCGGGCGGCTGGTGGAGTGGGGACCGGTCACCCGCATCTTCGACGCGCCCGCCCATCCGTACACCCGCGCGCTCCTCGAGTCGATCCCGCGCATGGCCGACGGCCGGGAGCGCCTCACCGCCATCGAGGGCCAGCCGCCGGACCTGGCCGCTCCCCCGAGCGGGTGCGCCTTCCACCCGCGCTGCCCCCAGGCCATGGCCCGCTGCCGCGAGGAGGCGCCGCCCGAGACCGTGCTCGGCCCGCGCCACACCGCACGCTGCTGGCTCAACGTG
Organism: Candidatus Methylomirabilota bacterium; assembly: GCA_035254745.1. Lineage (GTDB taxonomy): Bacteria > Methylomirabilota > Methylomirabilia > Rokubacteriales > CSP1-6 > CAMLFJ01. The sequence goes on from DATFAJ010000569.1 coordinate 4,015, forward strand.
CCGGCCGCCGCCCCCACCGCCGCGCCCACCGCCATCCGATGACCGACCGGGCCCCGCTGCTGGAAGCGCGCAACCTCACGAAGCACTTCCCGGTGCGCCGCGGCTTCCTGGCCAAGCCCCTCGGAGTGGTGCGCGCGGTGGACGGGGTGAGCTTCTCGATCGGGGTGGGCAAGACCCTCGGCGTGGTGGGCGAGTCGGGCTGCGGCAAGACCACCACCGCCAAGCTGGTGCTGCGGCTCGAGGAACCGACCGGCGGCGCGCTGCTCTTCGACGGGCAGGACATCAGCGGTCTCGAGGGACGCGAGGTCATGCAGTACCGGAAGGCGGTGCAGGCCGTATTCCAGGACCCGTTCGCCTCGCTCAACCCGCGCATGCGGGTGGACGCCATCATCTCGGAGCCGCTCATCACCCACGAGCGCCTCGACGCGGCGGAGGTCGACAAGCGGGTGGCCCGGCTCATCGACCTGGTGGGCCTCCCGGAGCGCTCGGCCAAGCTGTTCCCGCACGAGTTCTCGGGCGGGCAGCGGCAGCGCATCGCGATCGCGCGGTCGCTCGCGGTGTCGCCCCGCCTGGTCGTGCTCGACGAGCCGGTGTCCGCGCTCGACGTGTCGATCCGCGCCGGCGTCATCAACCTGCTCGAGCGCCTCAAGGCGGAGCTGAACCTGTCGTATCTGTTTGTCGCGCATGATCTTGCGGTCGTGCGTCACATCGCCGACCGGGTGGCCGTGATGTATCTTGGACGCATCGTGGAGATGGGCGGCGTCAACGAAGTGTTCGAGCGGCCCACGCATCCCTACACGCAGGCGCTGCTGTCCGCCGTCCCGATTCCCGACCCGCGCAAGGAGCGCAGCCGCAAGCGCATCCTGTTGCAGGGCGACCTGCCGAGCCCGCTCGATCCGCCGACGGGGTGCCGGTTCCGTCCGCGCTGCCCGCGCTTCGCGCACGAGCTCGCGGACGAGGAGCGACCGTTATGTCAACGGGACGTGGCCCTCGAGCAGAGGGCCGGCACACCCGGCCATCTCGACGCCTGTCATTATTCGCGGCCTGCGGTAGTGTTGTAAGCGGAGAACCTTCGATGAGTCTCGATCGCGGAATGATTCTCGGCGCTGCGTGCGTGGTGCTGCTCGCAGGCTGCGGCGGCAACGGCGGCGCTCCCC
>DATFAJ010000570.1:0-9915 GCA_035254745.1 Candidatus Methylomirabilota bacterium
GGCGGGCGGGGCCGAGGCGGCACCGGACCCCGCGCTGGCGGCCGTGCCCGATCCCGGGCCGCGCCTCAAGCCCACCAACCTCCGCAAGGTCTTCTGGCCCGCGGAAGGGTACACGAAGGCGGACCTGATCGAGTACTACGAGCGCGTCGCGGCGTGGATGCTGCCCTACCTGCGCGACCGGCCCCTGGTGCTGACCCGCTTTCCCGACGGCATCGCCGGGAAGTCCTTCTACCAGAAGGACGCGCCCGAGTTCGCCCCCGAGTGGGTACGGACGGAGCGCATCTACTCGCGCGACACCGAGCGGGACATCGCCTACCTGGTGGTGGACGACGTGGAGATGCTGCGCTACGTGGCCAACAGCGCGGCGATCCCCATCCACTGCTGGGCCTCGCGCGTCCCGTCGCTCGAGCGGCCGGACTGGCTCGTGCTGGACCTCGACCCGAAGGGCGCCCCGTTCACCGACGTGGTGCGGGTGGCCCTCGCGCTCCGCCGCATCCTGGACGACCTCGCGCTGCCGAGCTACGTGAAGACGTCGGGCGCGACCGGGCTGCACATCCTGCTGCCGCTCGGTGCGCGCTACACGTACGAGCAGGCGCGCACCTTCGCCCGCCTGCTCGCGGTGCTGGGCGTCGAGGCCGAGCCCGAGATCTCCACGGTGGCCCGGCCGCTCCGGGATCGCGGCGGCAAGGTCTACATCGACTTCGGGCAGAACGGACACGGGCAGACCATCGTGGCTCCGTTCTCGCTGCGGCCGCTGCCCGGCGCGCCCGCCTCGTGCCCGCTCGAGTGGCGCGAGGTGACCCCGCGCCTGGATCCGGCGCGCTTCAACCTGAAGACGATCGCCGCGCGCTTCGAGAAGATCGCCGACCCGCTCGCCCCGGTCCTGGGGGAGGGCATCGACATGGCCGCCGCGCTCGAGCGCATCCGGGCCCGCCCGACCGCGGTCAGCGCGGGAGCAGGGCCTCCAGCCGGCGGGCGAAGGCGGGGCCGGTCCCGGCCTCCTCGTGCTTGAAGTACACGAACGTGTCCCGCCACGTGCGGCCGAGTGCCTGGATCTTGCCCGCCCACTCCGCGAGATCGGGCTCGGTGTAGCCCTGGTCGCGCAGCCGCAGGTAGCCCCAGTCGGCGGTGGCCTCCATCGGGGTGGTCGCGTCCTCGGTGTCGGCCACGCAGAGGGCCGCGTTGGCCGCCCGCAGGCGCGCGTACACCGAGGCGTCGAGCCAGCTCTCGTGACGGAATTCGAAGGCGCAGCGCAGGCTGGCCGGTAGCTGATCCAGGAGCCCGCCCAGGCGGTCCAGGTCCTTCTTGAAGTTGGGCGGGAGCTGGAAGAGCACGGTGCCGAGCTTCGGGCCGAGGCCCGCGGCGGTGTCGAGGAAGTAGCGCAGCGGATCGCCGATGTCCCGGAGCCGCGCGAAGTGGGTGATCCGCTGCGGAGCCTTCAGGGTGAACGAGAAGCCGGGAGGCGTCTCGGCGACCCACCCCGCCACCGTCTTGGCGTTGGGCATGCGATAGAAGGTGTAGTTGATCTCCACGGTGGAGAACCGCTCGGCGTAGTACGGGAGCATCTTGCCGGTCGGGAACTTCTCGGGATAGAAGGTGCCCCGCCACTCGGGATAATTGTAGCCGGACGTGCCGATGCGGATCATGGGAGCTCGCCGCCCATGATACCGCCGCCGGCCAGGCGGTGGAGCGCGATGCCACACGCGGTGGCCACGTTCAGCGAGTCCACGCCGGGCGCCATCGGGATGCGCACGTGGAGATCGGCGGTCTCGCGGCTGAGCTCACCGAGGCCGGCGCCCTCCGCGCCGACGATCAGCGCGAGCCGCCGGGACGCGAGACGCTCCGCGACCGCGCCGATGGCCTCCGCGCGCGGATCCGGGCTGAGCGCGACCAGGATGTAGCCGGCTCGGCGAAGCGCCGCGAGCGCGGCGCCCCACTCCGTGCGCGCGAACGGAGTCGACAGGGTCCCGCCCATGGAGACGCGGATGGCCTTGCGGTAGAGGGGATCGGCGCAGCCCGCGGAGAGCAGGACGCCTCCGGCCCCGAAGGCGGCCGCGTTGCGGAAGATCGCGCCCACGTTGTCGGGATCGGTCACCTCGTCGAGTCCCACCACGACCCGCGGCCCCGGCTCGAGCACGGACTCGGGGGCGGTCGGCCGCTCCGGCCGCTCGCCCAGCGCCAGGCAGCCGCGGTGAAAGTTGAAGCCGAAGATGGAGCGGATCATCGCGCTCGACGCGATGAAGACCGGCGGCGGTGTCGGCCCGAGGACGTCGCGGAGGTCCTCGAGCACGGGCGCGGTGGCGAGAACCGAGCGCACTCGGTAGCGCGAGCCGGTGAGCAGCCGGCGGACGAGCAGGCGGCCCTCGCAGAGGAAGGGTCCGTCGCCCCGGCCTCGACCCACCGCGCGGTAGTCGGCGACGCGCGGGTCGTCGGGATCCTCGATGTGCACCGGCGCATGCTGGCACGGGCGCACGACCTTGACAACGGGGAACGCGCCTGCGAGCCTCACCGGGCCCGGCTACGCGCGCGCTCGAATCCGGGAGACCGGCGCGAAGCGGGGCGCGCCTGCCGCGTGGGAGGAGAGGCGCCGATCGAGCGGGGCGGGACGCGGAGCGGACCGCGTCCCGTGCGACTTACTGGTAGGCGACGATGCTGGTGGCCCAGTCGGGGAGCACGACGTCGGCCGGCCGCGGCATGTCGAAGCGGATGCGGCTCAGCGCGAACTGCGGCAGCGCCACGTGCTCCATGCAGCGTAGGCAGTAGAAGTCGAACTCCAGCTGGGCGCGGCGGCCCTGGAACTCGAGCGCGGTCTTGCAGGCCGAATGGTACAGCTCGCCGTCCGGACTCGCGTACACCGTGGCGAGCGGCGACTTCGCGATCTCGGCGGCCAGCAGCGAGTCGGGATGGCGCCGGCTGATACCGGTGCTACCCTTGGGCCGGCCCCGGCGCCGCCGAACCTCGGGCGGGTGCGGCTCGTTGATGTGCTGCCTGGCGGCGGCTTCCCGGGTGCCGTGGACGCGATCTTGAGTTCTCATGCCCGGCCCTAGGAGCAAGACGCGTTCCAGGCGTGACACTATCTGTAACTAGCTGATTAATTTGTACGTTGTACCTCGTAACGGCCCAGAGTTGGGGCGCGAGCGCTACAAATTTTGGTTGTGCTGTGGCCGGAGGTTGTCATTCCACGAACGGCGGGCGCCACCGGGCGTCCCGCGGGAGGTCTTCCCGATGCTGGGCGTCGTCGCGACGATCAAGGTGAAGCCGGGTATGGAGCAGCAGTTCGAAGCGGTGGCCAAGGAGCTGGTGGCCAAGGTCACCGCCAATGAGCCGGGCTGCCGTCTGTACGCCCTGCACCGGGCGGAGGCGCCGCTGACCTACGTCTTCATGGAGCGCTACACGGACCAGGCGGCGGTGGAGGCCCACCGCGGCACCGACTACTTCAAGGCGCTCGGGCGGAAGATGGGCGAGTTCATGGACGGCCGCCCCGAGGTGCTGCGGCTCAAGGAGGTCGACTAGCCCCCGGCGAGCTTGACGGTGTAGCCCGCGGCGCGGAGGTGCTCGGCCAGTCGCTCGCGGTGGTCGCCCTGGATCTCGACCGCGTCGTCCTTGAGGGTGCCGCCCGCTCCGCACAGCCGCTTCATCAGGGCGACCCGGGCCTCGAGGGCGGGGCCGTGCTCGGGAAGCCCGCGGATCACGGTGACCGTCTTGCCGTTGCGCCCGCCGCGATCACGAAAGAGTCGGACCACACCGTCTCGTGGCGGCGCGGGTGCGGGACGCGAGGTCGCGGGACGCGGGCTCGGCTTCACGGCCTCAATCTAGCAGAATCGCCTCGCCGGAATCGGTGTACGCTCGGGGCAGCGCCGACAGCCCGGCCGGCGGGCGGGGAAGGAGTCTCGTGAAGATCACCGACGTCACCCTCACGTTGTTCGCGTGGGAAAACATCCCGGCCACCACCTACGGCCGGCACACCGGAAAGTTCGGCGGCCAGAGCCAGCTGGGCCTGCTCGCGCTGCGCACCGACGAGGGCATCGAGGGCCACGCCTTCCTGGGCTCGGCCAGCCGAGGCGCTCAGTTCGACGCCGAGTCCCTGATGAGCGCGCTCAAGCCCCTCGTGATGGACCAGGATCCGCTCGAGCGGGAGCGCCTCTACCAGGCGCTCCTCTCCCGCAGCCGGCACACCACCTGGCGCGCCATCGGCGCGGTGGACGTGGCCCTGTGGGACATCGCGGGCAAGGTGGCGGGGCTGCCCATCCACCGGCTGCTCGGCACCTACCGGGACCGGCTGCCCGCTTACGCGAGCTCCGCGGTGCTGCAGTCCAAGCAGGCCTATGCGGAGGAGGCGGCGCGCTTCAAGGCCTCCGGCTGGACCGCGTACAAGATCCACCCGCCCACCGATCCGCGGGTCGACATCGAGATCTGCGAGGCGGTGCGGAGCATGGTGGGCGACGCGTTCACGCTCATGCTCGACTCGACCTGGGCCTACGACTACCCGGCCGCGATCCGGGTCGGCCGGGCCATCGAGCGGCTCGGCTACTACTGGTACGAGGATCCGCTCGCGGACGACGATCTCTACAACTACGTCAAGCTCAAGCAGCACCTGTCGATCCCGATCCTGGCCACCGAGTACTCCCCGGGCGGCTTCACCGCCTACGCGCCCTGGCTGGTGGCCCGCGCGACCGACTTCCTGCGGGGTGACGTGGCGGTCAAGGGGGGGATTTCGGCTCTGTTGAAGACGGCTCACCTCGCCGAGGGCTTTCACATGAACTTCGAGATCCACCACGGGGGGAACTCGCTCAACAACGTGGCCAACCTGCACGTGGCGATGGCGATCCGGAACTGCGAATTCTTCGAGGTACTGCTGCCCGCGGAGGCGCAGAAGTACGGCCTGCTCGCCGACATCGAGGTGGACTCGCACGGCATGGTCCGCGCGCCCACCGCCCCGGGCCTGGGCGCCCAGATCGACCACGAGCTGATCGAGCGCAAGAAGCTCGCGGTGCTGCGCTAGCTCACCCGGTCCCGCTCGCGAAGAGCGGGACGCGCACGTTGCCGGACGGGCGATAGGCCGCCGTCCCGGCCAGCGGGCCGAGCGGGAGGCTACGCGCGAGCAGCCCCGCGATCCCCGCGGCGGCGATCGTGATCGCGAGCTGCTCGCCGGGACAGGCGTGGGGTCCGGCCCCGAAGGTGAACGTCCTTCGGTGCGCTCGCGCGGCGTCGAAGCGCTCCGGCGCGGGGTTCGCCGCCGCATCGTGATTGGCGGCGGCCAGCACCACCAGGACCGTGTCGCCCGCCGTCACGCGCCGACCCGCGATCTGTCCGTGCGTGGCGATGAAGCGGCGGGTGTTCTGGACCGGCGGGTCGTGGCGCAGCACCTCGCGGATCACCTCGTCCAGCAACCCGGCGTCGGTCGGAATCCGCGCCGAGAGCTCCGGGTGGACGGCCAGCGCGAGGAGCGTGTTGCCGATCAAGCCCGCGGTGGCCTCGTAGGCCTGGGTCATGAAGCCGATCGCGTTCGCCACGACCGCCCCGGGGTCCTCGCAGCCGGCCCGCCGCGCCTCCCGGCCGAAGGCGGAGAGCAGACCGGGCTCGGACGCGATGGCGGGCGATCCGACGAGGTCGATCAGATCCCGCGCGGCCTCCTTGCCCTGCTCCAGGCGCGCCATGTCGGCGCCGGGCGAGACGCCGCTCACGTACCGACCGACGCACCGCCGGGCGTGCGCGAGCGCCTCATCGGGCACCCCGAGCAGGCTCGCGATCACGTGGGCCGACAGCGCGAGCGTGAAGTCGTCCAGCTGCTTCGGGCTCGACCGCGGGTCGATCTCCGTCGCGAGCGTCCCGGCCCACCGCTCGGCGAGCGCCCGAGCGCCGGTCGGGTCGATCGACTCGATCGTGGTCGCCACCGCCGGCTTCAGGACCCCATGACCGGGGCCGTCGGTCATGCGCACGAGCCGTCCGAAGATCTCGGCCGCCGGAGAGCCCGCGAGCGCGGAGGGGACCGGCTCTGCGAGCGGGCGAACACGCCCGAGCGGGCTCGTCAGCACCGCGGTCACCGCGTCGGCGCTCGCGGCGACCCACAGGCCCAGGGCGTCGTCCCGAGAAAACGGACTCCTGGCCACCAGCTCGCGATAGTACGGGTAGGGATCCGGATGGGTGACCGCCGCGATCGGGTCCACCGGCGGCTTCATCGCGCCGTCTCCGCCCGGCGCTCTCCGATCAGGCCACGCTCGAGGTCGAGCACCTCGCGTTCCGCGGACTCCGGGGTATAGAAGACGCCGTAGAGATTCACGTACACGACGGAGGGATCGCCGGCGCGGCCTCGCGCCGCTTCCAGGCGCGCCTCGAGCAGTCGTCCGGAGCGCTGGTAGCCGATGAGCGCATCCGCCGGCGGCGCCTCGTCGAGCGCGGTGGCGTAAAGGCCCTCGCATCGGGCCACGTGGTGGATCACGCGGCGCAGAGGCCAGCCGCCGTCCGGGGGCGTCCAGTCGAGCTCCTCGTCGGTCAGCTCGTCGGCGTGCCCGGCGAGGAGGCGGATCGCCTGATCGATGCGCCAGAGCCACGCCTCGAGATCCGCGTCGGCCAGCGGCAGACGGTCCTCCGGCAGCGTCACCGTCGAGGAGGCCCACCCGTCGGTCGGAGTCGGGGTCACCCCGTGGCGCTGCCAGGCTCGCCACTGATCGATCTGGTTCAGGTGGTCGAGCGCGTGATCGAGCACGCGCCGCAGGACCTTGCGCGGGGTGTAGGTGTAGCGCGCCCGATCCGCTGCGGGCTCCGGCATCGTCGCCGGGTCCGACCCCGGCGCGGCGGGTCGTCGAGTGAGGCGGCGGAACAGCTCGGCGGTCATCACCGAGGCGACCTCGTGATCGGCGGCGTGCCGGGTGAGGCGCGTCAGGTACGGTCGCGCCTCGGCGTGGGCGGCCCGGACGTGCGCGCGCGGATCTTGCGGCGCGGGCGCCAGCGTCCAGGCCGCGATGGTGCGGAAGGCGGCCGCGGTCGCCAGGGTCCCGGCGTCGAGGCGCCCCGCGGAAGCCGCCGTGATGATCCGATCGCTCGAGAGCCGGAGCGCGGCCGGGCCCCCGTTCATGGTGTTCGTGGTGGTCATCGACCCTCCTATATATCTCTTTATCGAGATATGTGTATGCGCGGTATACTACCGCCACGATGCGAGCGACGCAAGACGCGGCGCGGGTCGCGGGAGTCATCGGGGACCCGTCCCGCCTCGCGATCCTGGCCGCCCTCCTGGAGGGCGAGGCGACGGTCAGCGACCTGGCGACCCGGCTCGGGCTCGCGCAGCCCCGCGTCTCGACCCACCTGGCTCGCCTCCGGGGCGCCGGTCTGGTCAGCCGGGTCGCGATGGGACGCCATCGCGCCTATCGCACGGACGCGACCCGCGTGAAGCCGCTGCTGGACGCGCTGTACGCGACCGGGCCGGCCGCGGTGCTGCGCCCGTCGCCGCAGGCCGGGCGCGAGCGACGGCGCGACACCCCGCTCCGGCGCGCGCGCACGTGCTACGACCATCTCGCGGGGGTCGCGGGAGTGGAGCTGCTCGCGGAGATCCGCAAGCGCGGGTGGCTGCGGCCCGGTGCGAAGGGAACGCCCGCCTTCGAGCTCACCGCAGCGGGGGAGCGGGCGCTCGCGAAGCGCGGGGTGGAGGTGGCCGGGGCCCGGGCGTCGCGGCGGCGATTCGCCACCGCGTGCCTGGACTGGACCGAGCGTCGCCCCCACCTGGGCGGGGCGCTCGGCGCGCGAATCCTCGACGCGCTGTGCGGGAAGACCTACGTGCGGCGGCGGCCCCGGGCTCGCGACGTGCAGATCGTCAAGCCGCTCGCGGGGTGGCTCGCACGGTAGCCGGGCCTACCGGGGCAGGCCCGCGACCACCGCGCTGAGCGCGACCGTCGCGCGACCGAGGGCCGCGGGCTCGAGCGTGTCGAGGGCATCGCGGCTCGTGTGGTAGGTGTGAAACGGGGGCGGCCGGCGGATCAGGCTCCGGAAGGTGGAGCGCACCGGGCTCAGCACGAAGCGGCGCAGCGACTCCGCGTGGGCTGCCGGCACCATGGTGAACCCGTAGGCCGGCACGCCCGCCGCCGCGAACGCCCGGTGGTCGCTGCCGAAGACCGGGATGCGGCCCACCACGTGATGGCCCGCGTCGCGAGCCAGACCGGCGGACTCGAGGGCGGCGGTGACGGTGTCGAGGAACGGAGTGGGCAGCCCCGCGTCCCACAGCGCGACCGCGTCGCCGATGCCGCACAGCTCGAGGCTCAGCACTCCCGCGATGTCCTCGAGCGAGGTCTCCTCCACGTAGGCGCGCGCGCCCAGGTAGTCGATCTCCTCCGCCGCGGTGAAGAGCAGACGCACCCGCCAGCCGGGCGGGATGCGGGCCGGCAGCCGCGGGATCAGGTGCAGGAGGATGCCCACCGCGGCCGCGTTGTCGTTGGCCCCGGGGCTCCCGGGCACCGCGTCGTGATGCGCGCACAGCACGAGCACCCGCGCCCCCTCGCCGAGCTCCACCGCGTAGGTCTCGCCCGCGCCCTCCCGGCGCGCGAAGCGATGACGCGAGAACGCGATGCCGCGGTGGTGGAGGTAGCGGGGCAGGGTCGCCTGGCGCTCGGCCGAGTCGCGGCCGCAGAGGAGCCGGGCCAGCGAGAGCGGCGTGTCGTCGCCGGCCAGGACCGTCTCGAGGGGAACCGGCGGCGCGATCGGGCCGCCGGGGCGGCGGGTGACGAGCCGCCCCAGCGACCGCAGCAGCAGCCGGCGCAGGAAGAGGCCGGCGCTCAGTTGAACACGACCACGCCGCGGGCCACCTGCCCGGTGCGCAGCGCGGTGAAGCCCTCGTTGATCTGGTCGAGCGAGTAGGTGCGGCTGACCAGCTCGTCGATCTTGAGCCGGCCGTCGAGGTAGAGATCGACGAGCTTCGGGAAGTCGATGTTCGGGCGGACCGAGCCGTACATCGTGCCCTTGATCGCCTTCTCCTGCAGCGCCATGTTGTAGGGCGTGATCGGCGCGCGCACGTTGAGCGCGGCCATGCCCACGATCACCGCGGTGCCGCCCGGCCGGATCGCGTCGACGATCTGGAGCGTGGTCGCCTCGCCGCCGATCGCGTCGAAGGCGTAGTCGACGCCGCGCCCCTGGGTCAGCTCGCGCACGCGGTCCACCACGTTGTCGCTCTTGGCGTTGATGGTGTGGGTCGCGCCGAAGTCCTTGGCGTAGGCGAGCTTGCTGTCGAGCAGGTCGGCGGCCGCGATGATGCCGGCCCCGGCCAGCTTCGCGCCCTGCACCACGTTGAGCCCCACACCGCCGCAGCCGATGACGAGCACGGACGCGCCCGCCTCCACCTCCGCGCAGCGAGTGACCGCGCCGACGCCGGTGGGCACGCAGCAGCCCATCAGCGCGGCCTGGGGCCACGGCATCTCCTTGCGGATGGGCACCAGCATCTCCGCCGGGCACACCACCTTCTCGGAGAAGGTGCCGATGCGCGCCATCTGGAAGATGTCCTGCCCGTCGCGCTTCAGGCGGTACGTCCCGTCCAGCATCCCCCAGCGCGGCGAGGCGTGGCCGTCGCACAGGATCGAGCGGCCCATCGAGCAGTAGAGGCAGCGCCCGCACTGGGGCCGGAACGAGAAGATGATGTGGTCGCCCGGCTTCACGTTGGTGACGCCCGCGCCGATCTCCTCGACGATGCCCGCCGCCTCGTGGCCGAGCACCATGGGCAGCGGGGGCGTCCAGTCTCCGTTCATGATGTGCCAGTCGCTGTGGCAGATGCCGGCGGCCTTGACCTTGACGCGGGCTTCTCCGGCCTTCGGGCCTTCCTGGACGAGATCGACGACTTCGAGCGGGGTATTGGCCTTGTAGAGGACGGCGGCTTTCACGGCAGTCTCCGTGTTCCCCCTCTCCCCTCAGGGGAGAGGGCAGGGTGAGGGGTGGTCA
>DATFAJ010000571.1:0-11140 GCA_035254745.1 Candidatus Methylomirabilota bacterium
GTCGAGGGCTAGCGTGGTGGGGGATTCGGGGGGACCGGGCGAGGCTACCCGGGCCGAGGCAATCCGGGTAGCCTCCAAACCCTAGACGCGCGGCTCTGGCCGCTCTCGTCGGTGCGCTCGGGCTCTGAGCCAGCGTGCTGAGGGCGTAGAGGACCGCTTGCTCGTTCATTTCCCCTCCGGCCCACGCGGGTCCACGTAGCGGGCGGTGCTGGTGCCGCTCACGGCCGGAGCTCGTCCTCCAGCACGTCCTGCTGCGCACGCGTCAGCCGACCGCTCCGCGGGAACTCGCACGTCACGCGCAGCCACTTCACAGTGGGACCGCCGCGCTTGGTGACGCGCTGGCCTCTCCAGACATGGCCCTCGGAATCGAGCGCGACGTAGTGCTTCGAGGTCTCGACCGCGATACTGATGAGGTTGGGCAATGCTCAGTCCTCCTCCTGATGTTGGTCGGTGCTCGTGCAGGCGTCGTGGGCGCTCATTGGCTCACTTCCCCTTCGGCCCCCGCGGGTCCGAGCCCTCGTACTGCAATGCTCCCTCTGGTCTTGGGTCCACCGTGCAAGGCTGGCAGCTGTAGGCATCGTGGGCCTCGCCGGTTGTGCCTTGCGCTCGGTGCATCGTCAATTCGAATGCGTTGAGGTCGTCAGCCCGTCGCTGGCAATCCTCCTGAGCGGTGAACCGAGGCTGCGGGACGCTAGCGACGCTCCACTGATCTGAGCCCGTTGGCGCTTCTACCCACAGCACCCAGGCGCACTCGGCGGAGGCCGACGTGGCGAGGGCGAGCAGGCCGAGCGCGGCGAGCGGCAGGCGGGCGATCATGCGCTTCGAGACGGGATGCAGGGTCTTCCTGTCAATCACGACGGGGAAGCACGCCTATCGCCTATTCGATCACCTGGTCCGCCCGCTGCAGGAGCGACGGCGGGATCGTGAGGTCGAGGGCCTTGGCGGCCTTGAGGTTGATGACGAGTTCGTAGCTCGTCGGCTGCTCCACGGGCAGATCGTCAGGTTTGGCGCCTTTCAGGATCCGGTCCACGAAGACCGTAGCGCGGCGGTGCATCTCGCGGTCGTTCGCCCCATAAGACATGAGGCCGCCCGACTCTACGAAGAGCCTCTCGCTGTAAATCGCCGGGAGGCGATACCTGGCCGCAAGGTCAGCCAGCGGCTTGCGGTGATAGAGCGTGACCGGGTCCGTCAACACGATGAGGCCGTTGGCACGCCACGTCTTTGCCGCTTGCAGTGCCCGCTCCAGATCAGGTGCAGCCTTGACCTCCAAGACTCGTAGCTGCATGCCCAGCCCGCGACCAGCCGCCTGCGTTTCCCGCAGGAACGCCGCGTTCGGTTCGGCGGGATTCCAGACGATCGCCACGCGGGAGAGGCGAGGGACAGCTTGCTTCAGCAGATCGAGGCGCTTCCCGGTAAGCTCCGGGTTGATGCCGCTGAGCCCGGTGATATTCCCGCCAGGCCGCGCGAGGCTGGCGACGAAGCCAGATCCGACGGGATCATAGTCGAAGGCCATGACGATCGGTATGGTTCTCGTCGCCTTCCTCGCGGCGAGGGTTGCTTGCGGCCCACCCGTCACGATGACGGCGACACGGAGGCGCACCAGCTCAGCGGCCGCCTCTCGCGCCCGGTCGAGGCGGCCGTCGGCCCATCGATACTCGACCACCACGCTCTGGCCCTCGATGTAGCCGAGGTCGCGGAATCCGTGCTGTAGTGCCTCGCTGCGAGGCGAAGGACCGGGGGCGAGTGATAGATAGCCTATCCGGGGGACTGACGGCTGCGCCTCGCCGGCGAGCGGCGCGGCGAGGAGACCGCCAGCAACGGCGCCGATAAAGGCTCGTCGGTCCATCACTCGATCACCTGATCCGCCCGCTGCAGGAGCGGCGGCGGGATCGTCAACCCGAGGGCCTTGGCCGTCTTGAGGTTGATCAGCAGCTCGAACTTCGTCGGTTGCTCGACGGGAAGATCGGCGGGCTTCGCCCCCTTCAGGATCTTGTCGACGTACAGGGCTACCTGCCGGAACATGTCATCGAGATTCGCGCCGTAGGACATGAGGGCCCCGGCGTGCGCGTACTGCGAGAGGCCGCAAATAGTGGGGAGCTGGGTCTTGAATCCAAGTTCGGCGACCTGCGCCCGCTGCGGGAAGAAGATGGGCGACATGAGAAGCAGGACCGCCTCTGCGCGCCCGCGCGCTGCCGTCCGAAACGCGCCGGTAAGATCGTAGGGTGGGTTGCGCAGTTCCACGCCTTGGAGCCTCAGACCCATGCCAAGAGCCGTCTTCTCCGCTTCTCTCCACTGGTCAGCGGAGATCGCGTCCCAGAACACCGCCACACGCGTGACGTTGGGCAGCGCTTCCTTCAGGAACTGCATTCGCTTGCTCGTCAGCTCGATCTGGCGAAGGACGACACCCGTGACGTTGCCGCCCGGCTTCGCCAAGCTGGCGATGTAGCCTCGAGCAATCGGGTCGAAGTCCACCGCGGCGATCACGATCGGACCCGTGGCGGTGGCCTGCCGAGCGGCCTGCAGCGTGACCTCCGGCCCGGAAGCCACGATGACGTCAACATTCAGGCGCACGAGCTCGGCGGCGAGGGCGGGAAGCCGAGTGACATCGCCTCCAGCGTTCCTGAACTCGATGACGAGATTCTGGCCCTCGACGTGCCCCAGCTCGCGCAGACGCCGGACCATGGCCTCGTTGAAGGCCGTGGTGCGCGGATTGACCGTGGAAAGGATTCCGACGGTGGCCACCCTTCTCGGTGTCTGCGCCTCGGCGGCGAGCGGCGCGGCGAGGAGGCCGCCCGTAATGATGGCCAGGATGGCGCGTCGAGGCATCTGGGGCAAGCAAACAGAGTCCATCTGGTCCCTCTGGCGCAGCATCGCTGCGGGGTCTCCTTCCGGCCGGCGGCTCGGCCCTCGGTCGGCGACTACGGTAGGTGGTGCGTGAATGACCTGTCAATCGCTTCCCTGCCGCACGGGCGGGATCGCGTCGAGAAGCGCGGGGGACCTTCGCCGGGACTCACCGAGCTCGAAAGGCTTCGAACGGCCCGCTAGGCATCATGTACGGGCGGATTGCGGTCGCGCACCAGGTGGGCGCCGCGACCGCGGCCTTCGGCGCCCGGTGGTCTTCGCCGGCGCCGGATTCCGCGGCGTTGATGGTCCCGGGGACTCATGACCGAGCCCCCGGCCCGTGTAGTCCCCGGCCCCAGGGAAGCCGGGGACGGGGCGGAGGCCGAGACCGTCACCCATCTACTTCTCGCTCGGCCCACGCGGGCGCACGGGGAGGGACATCGCTCACTCGATCACCCGATCCGCCCGCTGCAGGAGCGAAGGTGGAATCGGGAGGCCGAGGGTCTTGCCGGTCTTGAGGTTGACGACCAGCTCGAATTTCGAGGCCTGCTCGACGGGGATCGTGGCCGGGTTGCCCCCCTTGAGGATCTTGTCCACGAAGTAGGGTGCCCGCCGCCAGAGCTCGGGGAAGCTCACTCCATAGGCCAGCAGACCGCCGCCCTCGGCAAATTCGTCTGAACCGGCGCTCGGCAGGCCCTTCGCGGCCGAGAGCTCCCCGAGATGACGCATGTTGGCGACGAGCATGGAGTCACTGAGGCAGGTGATGCCATCGGCCCGCTGCCGGACGGCTCGCGCCAGGGCCTCGCGGAATTCACGAGGGGCGCGCGCTGGCGTCTCGAGCAGGTCCACGTTGAGAGCCGCGGCCGTCTTCTTCACTCTCTCGAGGTCCACATGATAGTCACCGCCGGGATTCAGCACGACGGCGACTCGAGCGAGGCGAGGCACGGCTTCCTTGAGCAGCTCCAGGCGCTTGGCCGACAGCTCCGGACCGAAAAAAGTCGACCCCGTGAGGTTGCCCCCGGGGCGCGCAAGGCTCGCGACCAGTCCGCTCGCCACCACGTCGCCGCCGACCGCCATGACGATGGGGATGGTCGCGGTCGCCTCCTTCATGACCCGGATGCCCGGCCCGCTCGTGACGATGACGTCCGGCTGGAGGCGGATCAGCTCGGCGGCGAGCGCGGGAAGCCGATCATACTGGCCCTGCGCCCACCGGTACTCGATGACGATGCTCCGGCCCTCGATGTAGCCGAGGTCACGGAATCCTTGCCGCAAGGCCCCGACCTGACGAGCGTAGCCGGCCTCGGAGGTGGTCCCGAGGAGTCCGACGCGCGGCACCTTTCCCGCACCCGACTGCGCCTCGGCGGCGAGCGGCGCGGCGAGGAGGCCGCCCGTGAAGACCGCCATGAAGGCACGTCGGGGCATGTCGGGCGAACGGGGCGAATCCCGGGAGGTCGTCGGGAGGTTCATGGTCAGTGCCTCGAGGGCTAGCGTCCCGCCGGCGTCGGCAGCGGGACTCGCGGGCGCGCCATCCGGAACAGGTCCAGGTCCCACCGCGACCGCCCCACGGTGGCCAGATCGGCCATGATCTCGCCGACCACGCTGCAGAACTTGAACCCGTGCCCGGAGAACCCGGCCGCGATCGACACCTCCTTCAGCTCCGGATGGACGTCCAGGATGAAGTGCTCGTCCGGGCTATTGGTGAACATGCACGTCGTCATGGAGAGGGTCGGCCCGGCCGCGTCCGGAAAGTAGCGCTCGATCCCGGCCCGCACGACCGCCTCGTCCCGCGCGTCGCAGCCGCGGTCGATCGTGTCGGGGTCGACCTGCTCCTCCCGGTGGTGGTATTTCCCGATCTTGAATCCGGGAATGCCGTGCATGGGGAACCCGTAGAAGCGGCCCTCCGGTGCCTCCATGTTGAACACGGGAAACGCGCCGAGCCGGAAGCGCTCCGGCCGGCGCGGCTGCGTCCACAGCAGGACCTGGCGCTCGGGTCTGGCCATCGGGGCCAGCGCGCGGGCCAGCTTCCCGGTCCAGGCCCCGGCGGCCAGGACGAGCCGCTCCGCCTCGTAGCTTCCCCGGTCCGTCCGCACCCGGACCGCCCCCCGGCTCACCTTCCAGTCGAGCACGCGCTCGCGCCCGTGGATCTCCGCCCCGCGCTCGAGGGCGGCGCTCGCGTGGGCCACGATGCTCCGCTCGGCCATGACGAAGCCGGCGTCGGCCTGGTACACCGCGACCATGCCGCGCCCCAGGCGGTAGCCGGGAAACCGGCGCCGGACCTCCGTCGCGCTCAGCAGCTCGTGGGGAATCCCGTGCTCGTGGCAGGAGCGCACCGAGCCGGACACGAGCGCGCCGTCCTCGGGACCCGCGTCGATCCCGCCGGTGACGAACAGCAGCCGCTCACCCGCGCCGTGCTCCAGCTCTCGCCAGAGCTCGTAGGCGCGCCGCAGGAGTGGCACGTAGCTCGGATGCTCCGCGTACGCGAGACGGATGATCCGGTTGATCCCGTGGGAGGAGCCCAGCTGATGGGGTACGTCGAACTGCTCGAGGCCCAGGACCTTCTTCCCGCGGCGCGCCAGATGGAAGAGCGTCGCGCTGCCCATTCCCCCCACCCCGATCACGATCACGTCGTACGCCACCGGTTCCTCCCTCGGCGATCGTCGCCGCTACCCGGGCCGCCGCCCGGTCACCCGCGTCAGCACTCCGGGCACGAACTCGTGGACCGCGATCTCGCACGCGCCCGCGCGCTCGAAGTAGGCCCGGCACTCGGTCACCGAGTGCGCGACGCCGGTGCTGCCCCACAGCGCCTCGGCCAGGCCCCAGAGCGCCGGGTCGCGCGGCCCGGCGCGGTCGGCGTCGAGCATCTCGCCGATCAGGTGCATCTCCCCACCCGGCACCAGCGCCGCGAAGGCCCGGGTGACGACGGCCTGGATGATCTCGCGGCTGTACTGGGGGAGGTTGCTCGCCATGATGACGACGTCGGAGCCGGGTGGCAGCGGATCCCGCGTGAAGTCGCCCGCCTGCGCGGTGACCCGGTCGGACAGCCCGTGGGAGGCGATGAACTCGCGCGTCACCTCCACGACCGGCGGAAGGTCGAAGACCACGGCGCGCAGCCCCGGATGCTGCTGCGCGGCCACGATGCAGTAGCAGCCGGAGCCCCCGCCCAGGTCCAGGATCTGCCGACGACCCGCGAGGTCGACCTGGCGCGCGAAGCGGCGCGCCGCCCCCATGCCGATCGAGTAGGTCGCCTCGTGGTACTTGCGCGCCCGCTCCACCGTGAAGCCCTCGGCGTACTTGCCGAGCCGGACCGCGTCGCGACGCCTCAGGTGATGGCCCAGGCGGCCCCACTCGTCCCAGTCCGGCTTGCTGAAGAGCATCCACGGCCCCGCGTAGGTCGGCTCGCCCTCGACGAGGAAGCGGGCCACGTCGGGCGCGTTGCGCAGGCGATCACCCTCGCGGGCGAGGAGGCCCAGGGCCACGCACGCGGTGACCAGCCGCTCGGCGTTGGTCGGCGTGAGGTCGAGCGCGCGGGCGACCGCCGCCTCGGTGTCGGCCCCGCGCGCGACCGCCGTGAACAGGCCCAGCTCGACCGCGGCCATGAGCGCGGCCGCGTCGCGATAGGAATGCACCAGGCGCTGGAGGCGCGTGGTATCGGGGCGGGGCGCGGGCACGTTCACGGGGCGTCGGTCCTCGGCGGCGGCATTATGGCATGTCGGCCCGGGCGGAAGACAAGGTGAGGCCGCGGTTCCCCACCGAGGCGGGCACTTCTCGCTCCGCGAGGGACGCGTGACGCTAACTATGTGGACTCACGTGGCTTCGCTCTGGCACCTCGGTTGCACCCGGTAGACGGCGCGGAGGCGCGGATGGACGGGCTGGTGGCGATCGTCTGGAACTTGATCACGGAGACCAACGGCGCCCCGGAGCCGGTGTGGGACGCGGTGCGCGAGCACGTTCGGACCGACCCGGGCATTCTCATCGACGCCTGGGACGAGCTCGCCGGGCTCGGGGCCGAGGCCCGGCCCCACGCCCGGGAGCGCGTCGAGCAAGCCCGGCGTCTGGTCAACGACGTGCTCCTGGCCGTCGGCGACGTCGCCCGGGACCGCTGGCGCGATCTGAGCCCGGTGGCCCGGGGCCTGGTCGTGCTGGTGGCGCGCGAGATCCTCGAGTACCGGCGGGGACGGAGAGCGGTCGGCCGGCCTCCCCGCGTGAGCCCGGTGACGGGAAGAGCTCGCCGACCCCGGCGACCCGGTCGGGCCCTCTAGGCAGCGACGCAGCCGGCGACCGGGCGCTCCCGGACCATCGGCGTCGGGCTCGTGTCATACGCCGAATGACTGCGATCGTGTCGGAGTGAGCGACAATGCTCCGGGGGTTTCCGATACATGTCCGGAACCAACCGGCGCGGGTTCATCAACCTGGTCGGCCGACACGGTGGCGTGGCGGCGCTCTATACCACGCTCCGGGCGATGGGGGTCGTCGCGCCTCCGGTCTCGTACCGGGGCCTCACACCACCGCCGCCGAATTCCGGCCGGGGCATCCGGATCGCCGTGCTCGGAGCCGGCATCGCCGGCATGAGCGCCGCCCACGAGCTGCGGAAGGCCGGCTACGACTGCACCGTCCTCGAAGCGCGCGATCGGCCGGGAGGCCGCATCTGGACGCTCCGCGGGGGCGACACGATCGCGGAGACCGATTCGACCCAGCGCGTGACTTGGGACCGGCAGCCCGACCTCTACTTCAACGCGGGGCCGGCGCGAATCTCGCAGCATCACCAGGCGATGCTCGCCTACTGTCGAGAGCTCCGCGTCCCGCTCGAGGTCCTCGTGAACGACAATCGTGCCGCCCTCCTGCAGGACGACGCCGCCTTCGGTGGGGAGCCCCAGCTCGCGCGCCGCGTCGCCGCGGATGCCCGGGGCTGGATCGCGGCGCTCGCCGCCGGTGGGCTCACTCCCGGGGCCAGACAGTCCGTCACCGACCGGTCCCTGCGCAGCTTTCTCAAGACCTTCGGCGCGCTCGGCGACGACCTGCTCTACACCGGCTCCGCCCGATCCGGCTACGAATCGCTACCGGGGCCGACACCTCGGCAGCCCGGGACCCGGCATCCGCCGCTGCCCCTGGAGGAGATCGTGAAGGCCACATCGTGGCGATCGGCGATCGCGGCCGCGGAAACGTGGGACCAGAACGGCACGATGCTGCAGCCGGTCGGGGGCATGGATGCGATCGCCCGCGCCTTCGCGCGGGCTCTGGGCACCACGATCAAGCTCCAGGCGGAGGTCGTCGGCATCCGTCGCGCCGGTGAGCGCGCCCGGATCTCCTGGCGGGATCGTCGGACCGGATCGGACCACACCCTCGACGCCGACTTCGTCGTCTGCACCATTCCGTTGCCGGTACTCAAGGGTATCGGATCTGACTTCCCGGAGCCGGTGAAGCGGGCCATCGCGGTCGGGGCCGACGCCTACATTCCCGCGGTCAAGGTGGCGTTCCAGGCGAATCGACGCTGGTGGGAGACCGATCGGCAGATCTACGGAGGCATCAGCTGGACCGGACGTGACATCACCCAGGTCTGGTATCCCTCGGCCGGGCTCAACGGCGACAAGGGTGTCCTGATCGGCGCCTACATCTGGACGACCTCGATCGGCAAGCGCTTCGCGGCGATGACGCCCCCGCAGCGGCAGGCGGCCGCTCTCGCGGATGGCGAGCGGCTGCACCCGGGGTACGCCGGCCTGGTCGGCCAGGGCGTGTCGGTCGCCTGGTCGAAGGTGCCCTTCACGGGAGGCGGGTGGGTCGACTGGGGCGATGCCGCGTGGCGTGCCGCCTATCCCACCTTGCTCGACGGCCACGGGCCCATCCACTTCGCCGGGGAGCACATGAGCTACATGGACAGCTGGCAGGAGGGAGCGGTGCGCACCGCCCACGCGGCGGTGGAGCGAATCGCGGCGCGCGCTCGCGAGCGCGGCCGCTGAGCGCCGGCCCGCCGCGAGGGACCGCTCAGCTCGCGGCCTGAACGCGACCCCTTCCGGCCGGCAGCGCCAGGGTGGGGGGAGCCTCTCGCACCGCGACCGGCCGACCCACGACCGAGGACCGGGCCGCCGCCAGCACCGCCGACAGGGCCTGCCGCCCGTCCTGGAGGGTCGACTCCATCGGCGTCCCGGTCCGGATGCTGCGCGCGAAATCGCGCCACTGATCGCAGTACGAGGCTCGGTAGTCCCCCGCCCGATGCATGCGAGGCAGGGCGCGGGGCAGCTCCTTCAGGAAGTGACCCATGCGCCGGAGCCGCGCCGGCACGCTGCTCGGCATCGTGTCGGTCTCGTAGTACTCGAGGCCCTCGAAGCGGATCAGAGCGGCCCGGAGCCGACCGGCCTTGCCGCCGATCTCGATCTCGAGGTCGTGATTCGTGCGCTCCGAGAACACCGCCGACACCAGCACGCCGTTGCTCATGTGCCCCGAGATGACCGCCGCCTCGTCCTCCCACCGGCCGTCGATGGTCGTCGCGAACAGATCCGCGATGTCGACGCCGAGGAGGTAGCGCCAGAGGTCGAAGTGGTCCCCGGCGACCTCGACGAGCGCGCCGCCGCCACGGGCGCGATGCCGACGCCACTCCGGCAGCGTGTCGTCGGCGCGCGGGCTGTTCCAGGTCGCGCGGATGGTCTGGATCTCGCCCAGGCGGCCACTCTCCACGATCTTCCGGGCCTGACGCACCAGCCGATGCCATCGCATGTGGAACCCGACGGTCACCCGGCGATCGGAGGTCCGCGCCTTCGCGATCAGACGATCGCACTCGGGGAGCGAGAGTCCGATCGGCGCCTCGACCCACACGTGCTTGTTCGCGTCGAGCGCCTCCAGCGCGGCCGGCACCTGCAGCTGGGGCGGCAAGCACACCGCGACCACGTCGACCTCACGGTCGGCGAGGAGGGCCGATGCGTCCCGGTAGGTGCGGCGAATCCCGAATCGCGTCTCCACGGCCCGGATGCGGTCCGGATCGGAGTCCGCCACCGCGACGACCTCGAGCTCCCGCACCTCGCGGACGGCGGGCAGGTGCTTCTCGGCGCCGACCTCTCCACATCCAATGAAGCCGATCCTGAGCGGACGTTTCATCGACGCTGATTCCACCTTTCCCCCTGGGGTCGAAGAGCCTGGCTGATGGGCATACCGGCGAGGCGTCACGGGATCTCTGGGTACACCTTCAGCTACTACCTTACGGCGAGTCAATTTTTTCGATCAACCGACAACTGTCCCCACAGGGGGTGCCGGTTGCGTCCGGAAGGCGCCGGCAGGGGGGGGCCCGCGGGGCGCGTGAAGCGTCCGGCCCCTAGAGGGCGGACTCCCGCCAATCGGGCGCGGGCTCGGGCGGATCGCTCCCGAGCCCGGCGGCCTTGATGCCCTCGATGGCGCAGTACTCGTCGCGGTCGGAGGTGTCGCCGCTGATGCCGACCGCGCCGATGGCCCGGCCCTCGCGATCCAGGACGAGAACCCCACCCGGCACCGGGACGAACTGTCCTTGCGAGGCGACGGCGACCGCGCTCTGGAAGGCCGGCCGGTTCTGCAGCCGATCCCGGATCGTGCGCGACGGGATGCCCATCCCGAGCGCGCCGCGCGCCTTGCCCTGGGCGATCCGGACGCGGAGCGTGCCGCAGCCGTCGTCGCGCTGGAGCGTCACGATCTGACCTCCCGCGTCCACCACGACGACGGCCAGCGGGAGCATCTTCTCGCGCCGGCCGGCCGCGATCGCGCGGGTGGCGATGGTGGTCGCCTGCTCCAGGGTGAGGGTCGAGACCACGTGGCGAAGCGCCATGGCTGATCGCTCCCTTCTCGATGGATGGCTCGGTGAGCGAGGCGGTTACCCGATCGGATCGCCGGCCCGATCGAGGCGCGCGGGCGTCGGACCGGGGAGGTGGGCGTTCATTCATGCCGTCCTTTCGCAGACACGTTGCGTAGAATGCGCGATGGGAGCAGCCTAGGCAAGCATGGAAATGAGCTTCCTCAAGCGCCTGGTCGTGGGCGCCCCCATGTCGCTGGCCCAGGCCCGGCACGAGCGGCTCTCCAAGACCGTCGCCCTCGCGGTCTTCTCCTCCGACGCGATGTCCTCGGTGGCCTACGCCACGGAGGAGATCCTGCTGATCCTGGTCCTGGCCGGCACCGCGGCCGCGCATCTCACGGTGCCGATCGCGCTCGCGATCACCGGGCTCCTGATGGTGGTGAGCGTGTCCTACCAGCAGACCATCCACGCCTATCCGTCCGGGGGGGGCTCCTACATCGTGAGCCGAGCCAACCTGGGTCCGGGCCCCGGCCTCGTCGCGGCGGCCGCGCT
>DATFAJ010000572.1:0-6351 GCA_035254745.1 Candidatus Methylomirabilota bacterium
ACACGACCCGCGCCGGTCCTCGGGTCGCGCTCCGGCCCACGTCGCTCGAGATCGCGGCGGGCGAGTTCGTGTCCATCGTGGGGCCGAGCGGCTGCGGCAAGACCACGCTGATGAAGATCGTGGCCGGCCTGCTGCCGTGCACGCGCGGGGAGGTCCGGATCGACGGGGTCCCGGTCCAGGAGCCACCCGACGGGGTGGGGATCGTGTTCCAGACCCCCACGCTCCTGCGCTGGCGCACGGTGCTGGACAACGTGCTGCTCCCGGCCGCCGCGCTCCGCCGCCCCCGCAGCCGGTACGAGCCGGTGGCCCGGGACCTGATCCGCCTGGTCGGGCTCGAGGGATTCGCCGATCACTACCCGCGCGAGCTTTCCGGCGGCATGCAGCAGCGGGTCGCGATTAGCCGGGCCCTGCTCCTCGAGCCGCGCCTGCTCCTGATGGACGAGCCCTTCGGCGCGCTCGACGCGATGACCCGCGAGGAGATGAACCTCGAGCTGCAGCGGATCTGGAACGAGCAGCCCAAGACCGTGCTCTTCATCACCCACTCGATCGACGAGGCGGTCTTCCTCTCCGACCGGGTGGTGGTGATGAGCCCGCGGCCGGGGGGCGTGCGGGCGGTCCTGGACGTCGAGCTGGACCGTCCCCGCGGCCTGCACGTCCGCGAGCATCCGCGCTTCGTGGCGTACGTGGGGCGGATCCGCGACCTGATCTTCGGTAGGCCATAGGAGCCCGTCATGAGCGCCGATCCCCACCAGAGCCTCCGCGGCTTCGTCTCCGCCCTCGAGCGCGCGCATCCCGAGCTGGTGCTGCGCATCGCCGAGCCGGTGGACCTGGTCCACCAGATGCAGGCCCTCGCGCTCGAGCTCGAGCGCCGCCGGCGCTTCCCGGTGCTCTTCTTCGAGCAGGTCCGCGGGCACGCGATCCCGGTGGTGTCGAACGTCATGGCGAGCCGGCTCGGGCTCGCGACCGCGCTCGGGGTGGGGGAGGCGGCGCTGCCCGAGACCTACGCGGCGCGCCTCAAGGAGCCGGTCAAGCCGGTGGTGCTGGAGCGCCCGCCGTTCGCGGTGAGCGTCCGGCGGGGCGAGGGCGTCGAGCTGGGCGCGCTGCCGATCCCGACCTACTTCCCGGGCGACGGCGGCCCCTACCTGACCGCGGGGCTCCTGATCGCGCGGGACCCGGCCACCGGGGTGGCCACCGCCGGCTTTCACCGCTTCCAGGTCAAGGGACGCAACCGCCTGGGGGTGAGCCTCCACTCGCGGCGGCGGATGTACGACTTCCAGCAGCGCGAGGAGAAGGCGGGGCGGGGCCTCCAGTGCGCGATCGCCATCGGGCTCCACCCGGCGGTGGGCCTGGGCTCGCTCTCCTACCCGGCGCCCGAGATCTCGAAGTTCGAGGTGGTCGGCGGGCTCTTCGGCGAGCCCATGCAGCTGCGCCGGGCCGAGACGGCGGACCTCGACGTCCCGGCCTGGGCCGAGATCGTGATCGAGGGGGAGATCGTCTCCGGCGAGCGCGAGCCGGAGGGGCCCTTCGGGGAGTTCACCGGCTACTTCTCGCGGCGGAGCACCGACAACGTCTTCGTGGCCCGCGCGCTGGTGGTGCGGGAGGGGGCGTGGTTCCAGTCGATCGCTTCCGGGCGGGCCCCCGACCACATCCTGCCGCTGGGGGTGCTGCGCGAGGCGGAGATCCGCAACGCCCTCCGCCGGGTGGTGCCGGGCGTGCGCGCGGTGCACGTGCCCACCTCGGGCGGGGCGTCGTTCACCGCCTACGTGTCGATCAAGCAGACGCGGCCCGGCGAGGCCAAGCACGCGATCCCGGTGGTCCTGGGCGTCGACCACTATCTCAAGCTGGTGGTCGTGGTGGACGACGACATCGACGTGTTCGACGAGTCGGACGTGCTGTGGGCGCTGGCGACCCGCGTGCAGGCCGACCGCGACCTGGTGGTGGTCGGCGGCAGCCTCGGCGCCATCCTCGACCCCTCGGCGAGCCCGGACGGGCTCACCGCCAAGCTCGGGATCGACGCGACCCGCCGGTTCGGCGACGCGGGAGCCGAGAAGCTGGTCATGACGGAGGCCCCGATGGAGTGGGCCCGCCGCCTGGTGGATCGCCTAGGCGCGTAGCCGGCGGCGCAGATTTCATGCCGGGCTGTTGGCGATGATGCGGAAGAATACGTGCGACATCGATGGGCGTCACCGCGCGGCTGCTGAAGCAGGAGCTCCTGATCCACCTGGACTACGGGCTGCCGTTCGGCGACGTCGTGGTCCGATACCGCGGGCCCCTCGGTGAGCCCGAGGGGCCGCGCGAGCAGGCCATCCACCTGCTCCGAGCGCGAATCCCGCGCGACGTCCAGCAGGAGCTGGACGAGCTCTACCAGGCCTTCGTGCGGCGGATCCCGCCCGCCGGGGCCGAGGGGACGGTCCAGCCGGCGCTCGCCACGATCCTGATCCAGGAGCAGGAGCGCCCGCCGGACCTGGCGCTCGCCTGGCTCACCTACGTCCGGCGGGGACCCGCGGCCGGGTCCCGCCTGGAGCAGGAGCACCTCGCGCTCGGCGCGGCGGACCTCACCCCGCCGGAGCGCTCCACCCTGGAGCGGCTGCGCCACCGGATCAAGGGGATCGCCTGGACGCACTACCAGGGCCCGGTCGGGCAGTGAGCGAGCCGCTGCCCGAGGTCCTGCCCGCCGATCCGCTGCCGCTGGCCGCGCGGTGGATCGGAGAGGCGGTGGCGGTGGTCAAGAGCGCGACCGCGATGGCGCTGGCCACCGTGGACGGGGCCGGCCACCCGGCGGTCCGCATGGTCATCTGCCGCGGGTTCGACACGGTGGAGGGCTCGCTCGTCTTCTACACCGACCGCGAGAGCGCCAAGGGAGTCGCGCTCGAACGGGCGCCGCGCGCGGCCGCCGTCTTCCACTGGGACGTGTTCGAGCGGCAGATCCGTGTGGAGGGGCCGGTCACCCACGTGGCCGAGGCCGAGTCGGACCGCTACTGGGGCACGCGTCCGCTCGACGCGCGGCTCGCCGCGGTGGCGAGCGCGCAGAGCCGGCCCATCGCCTCGCGCGCCGCCTTCCTCGAGCAGATCGAGGCGGTCCGGCTCGCGCACGGCGAGCGCGTCCCGCGGCCGGCGCGCTGGGGCGGCTACCGGATCTGGGCGGAGCGGGTGGAGCTGTGGGCCGGACAGCCGGGCCGCGCGCACGATCGCGCGGCGTGGAGGCGCACGCTCGATCCCACCCCGACCGGCTTCACCCACGGCGCCTGGGCGGCGACGCGCCTCCAGCCCTGACGGGCGCCCGAGGGGCGGAAGGTCAGCTCGCGCTGGACGCGCCGCGAGGGGGCAGCGTCGAGGCGCACCAGAGGGCGAGGCCGAGCGGCGTCATCGGCACCGGCGCGACCCCGCCCACCGCCAGCACGAACGCGATCACCGCGAGGATGCGCAGGGCGTAGCTCATGCCGCACCTCCTGGGGCCGGGCCGGCCCCGTCGCGCGAGGCCAGATGCCGGATGCGATCCTCCGCCTCGCTCATCGGCGAGCCGCCGTGCATCATCGCCCGGGCGAACTCGAGCATCGGGTAGCCGTTGCTGGCCTCGTCCTGGAAGCGCCGGGCGAAGCCCCCGCTCCGGATGTCCTCGAGGACTCGCCGGAAGCGCTCCGCCATCTCCTCGCGGTCCATCTCGAGCGAGCGGGTGATGCCGCCGAACACCGCGGTGGGCCCGTGGTCCTCGGAGGCGCGGAAGAAGCCGGTCTCGCGGAAGGACTGGAAGACCGCCTCCATCTCGCCCGACATGTACATCTCGAGCACGAGCGCCTCGGCGGGCACGCCCGCCTCGCGCGCGACCTCGAAGGCCATCATCATGGCCATGCCGAGCACCGCGCCCACCGACTGCTCGATGAACAGGTCGAGGGTGGCCTCGACCTTGGCCGTCATCTCCACCGCGCCCGCACGCAGGACGCCGAGCCCGTCGGCCAGCCCCAGCATGCGCTGCTGCGCGCGGCCGCTCGCGTCGGCCTCGACACCCACGCACGCCCAGAAGCCGTGGCCCTCGAGATACCGCGCCCGCGCGGTGGTGCCGGCCATGCGCGGGGCCACCAGCAGCACGTCGATGCCGGCGGGCGGGTGGATGAGGTCGAAGGCCAGGCTGTAGCCCGAGCCGAACGCGATCGCGCTGCCCGGCCGGAGCGCGGGCGCGATCGTCGCGTCGAAGACGGTGGGGATCACCTCGTCGGGCAGCAGCACGTACACCACGTCGCCGGCGGCCGCGGTCGCGATCGGCACGACCTCGAAGCCCTCGCTCCGCGCCTGCTCGGCGTACTCGTCGTCGCGATTGCCGATGCGGACCTTCGCGCCGGAGTCGCGCAGGTTGAGCGCGGCGGTGCGGCCGAGGTGGCCGTAGCCGAGCACCGCCACCGCCTCGCCGGCGAGCGCGCCCGGCGGTGCATCCGCCGCGCGATACACTCGGACCGGGGCCTGTCCCGGATTGGTCATTGCGTGATACTAACCTATCTCCTGCGGGTTTGCTTCGAGTTCGGGCGCTCGCCGCGCCGGCATTGTAGCATTGAGCCGCCATGGCCAGTCGACCGTCCACGGTGACCTGCTGCGTGGCAGGCGGCGGCCCCGCCGGCATGATGCTCGGGCTCCTGCTCGCCCGCGCCGGCGTCTCGGTGCTGGTGCTCGAGAAGCACGGCGACTTCCTCCGTGACTTCCGGGGCGACACGATCCATCCCTCCACGCTCGAGCTGATGCACGAGCTGGGCCTGCTGGAGGAGCTGATGCGCGTGCCCCATCAGGAGCTCTCCCGCCTGGTCGCCCAGGTCGGGGACACCGCGCTGCCCGTCGCCGACTTCACGCATCTCCGGACCCGCTGCAAGTTCATCGCCCTCATGCTCCAGTGGGACTTCCTCGACTTCCTCGCGCGGCACGCCGCCGGCTACCCCGCGTTTCGCCTCGAGATGCGGGCCGAGGCGACCGGGCTCGTCGAGGCGGCGGGGCGGGTGATCGGGGTGCGCGGGAGCGGGGCCACCGGCCCCTTCGAGGTGCACGCGGACCTGGTGGTGGCCGCCGACGGGCGCTCCTCGATCCTGCGCGAGCGGGCCGGCCTGCACGTGGAGGACCTGGGCGCGCCCATGGACGTGCTATGGTTCCGGCTCTCGCGCTCGCCCGGGGACCCCGAGGCCACCATGGGCCGCTTCGACGTGGGAAGGATCTTCGTGCTGATCAACCGTGGGCGGTACTGGCAGTGCGGCTACGTCATCCCCAAGGACGGGGCCGGCGAGGTCCGCCGGCGCGGGCTCGAGGCCTTCCGTGCCTCGGTGGCCGCGCTCGTGCCGTTCGCGGCCGACCGGATCGTCGAGATCCGGGACTGGGACGACGTCAAGCTCCTGACCGTGAAGGTGGATCGGCTGCGCCAGTGGTACCGCCCGGGGCTGCTCTGCATCGGGGACGCGGCGCACGCGATGTCCCCGGTGGGCGGGGTCGGGATCAACCTGGCCATCCAGGACGCGGTGGCCGCCGCGAACCGCCTCTGGATGCCGCTGCGCGAGGGCCGCCTCACCACCGAGCACCTGCGGCTCGTGCAGCGCCGGCGCGAGTGGCCGACGCGCGTGACCCAGTGGCTGCAGCTCCAGGCGCAGCGGCGGGTCATCTCGCCCACGCTCGGTCGGCAGAACGGCCGCCTCGCTCCGCCCCGGCTCCTCACCGTCCTCGGCCGGCACGGGCTCCTCGGCCGACTGCCCGCGCGGCTGGTGGGCGTCGGGATTCGCCCCGAGCACGTCGAGGCGCCGGTCCTCGCATGAGCCTCTGCCTGCGCTGCGCGCACGCGGCCCCCGACGGTGCGCGCTTCTGCCCCGCCTGCGGCGGTCGCCTCGGCGCGTCCGACGCCGGGCGCTTCGCCTCCCCGGGCGCGTACACCCCGCCGCACCTGGCCCAGCGCATCCTGGACGCCCGCGCGGCGGTGGAGGGCGAGCGCAAGCAGGTCACCGTGCTCTTCGCCGACATCCACGGGCTCGTCGACGTGATGGGCGAGCGCGATCCCGAGGAGATCGGGCCGATCCTCGACCGGGTCCGCGAGCTGATGATGGAGGCGGTGCACCGCTACGAGGGCACCGTGAACCAGGTGGTGGGCGACGGGATCATGGCCCTCTTCGGGGCGCCGCTGGCCAACGAGGACCACGCGGTGCGCGCCTGCTACGCGGCGCTGCGGATGCAGGCGCAGGTGACCGCCTTCGGGGACGAGGTGCAGCGCTCGCTCGGCTTGCCGCTGCTGGTCCGGATCGGTCTCAACTCCGGCGAGGTGGTGGCGCGCTCCATCGGCCACGACCTGTCCTTCACGTACACCGCGGTGGGACAGACCGTGCATTTGGCCGC
>DATFAJ010000573.1:0-13099 GCA_035254745.1 Candidatus Methylomirabilota bacterium
GCCGTCGATTGCCGATGAAGCCGGCCCCCGCCGCGGCCATCAGGGTCGAGAGGGCGGCCGCGAGGCCGAAGATCGGCCATGACCAGCCAAAGACGAGCGGGTCCTGCACCAGCTTCCGGGCCATGGCCGGCACGAAGGTCGCGGGGATGATGTAGCCGAAGCCGAGCGCCCCGTAGCAGAGGACGAGGCTCAGCGAGTCGAGGGTCCACCGGTAGCCGGGGTCGGCGGGGCGCCGGGCGTCCCTCGCCCGGCCGTCGTGCTCGGGCCGCAGGATGGGCCAGATCGCCGCGGTGCCGGCGAGCGCGACGATCGCGAGCCCCTGCCAGGCCACGACCGGTCCCGCGCCCCATTGCATCAGGGCGACACAGAAGATGCCCGCGATCGCGATTCCCGCGCCGACGCCCGCGAACACGAGCCCGCGCAGCACCGGGCGCCCGGCCGCGGCGAGCGTGCCGAGCGCCCACGCCGACGAGAAGATCAGGACCCAAGCGCTCGCGACCCCGGCGAGCGCGCGGAGGGCGAGCCACGCCGGGAAGCTCTCGGTGAGCCCCATGCCCAGGGTCGCGAGGCCGATGATCACGAGCCCGGCCCGGACCGCGGTCGCGGCCGGGATCCGCAGGGTCGTCGCGGAGAGGGCGCCGAGGAGGTAACCGAGGTAGTTGGCCGACGCGAGCCACCCGCCCGCTCGGACGGATATCGCCAGCTCCCCCTGCATCATGGGGAGGATCGGCGTGAAGGCGAATCGCCCGATGCCCATCGCGACCGCGAGGGCGGTGAAGCCGGCGAGGGCGATCAGCACCGGGGCCGCCGCCCGAGCATCCTTCGGCACGCCCCGAGTCTAGGCAGGATCGCCCGTTTCGATAAGTGAATTGTTCTGATACGATCGTTCTCGATATGGGAAACATCGATCTGGCCGCGCTCGAGATCTTCAAGACGGTCGTCGAGCAGGGGGGCATCACGAAGGCGGCGGCGCGGCTCCACCGCGTGCCCTCCAACGTGACGACGCGGGTGAAGCAGCTCGAGGAGCGGCTCGGCACCAAGCTGTTCGTCCGCGGGAACCGGAAGCTGGTGCTCTCGGCGGAGGGCAAGCGCCTGCTCGGCTACGCCGATCGGCTGCTGCACCTGTCGTCGGAGGCGGAGGCGTCGGTGCGAGACGGCTCGCCGGCCGGGGTGTTCCAGATCGGAGCCCTCGAGAGCACCGCGGCCACCCGGCTGCCCCCGCTCCTGTCCCGCTTCCACCGCCGCTATCCGGAGGTGCGGATCGAGCTGGTCACCGGCACCACCGGCGCCCTGATCGCCAGGGTCCTGCACCACGAGGTCGAGGCGGCGTTCGTCGCCGAGCCGTTCACCGCCGACGAGCTGGAGGGTGACGCGGTGTTCTCCGAGGAGCTCGTGTTGATCACGCCCCGGAGCTTCCGCCGGATCAAGGCTCCCCGGGACATCGGCCGCGCGACGCTGATCGCCTTCGCGACGGGCTGCTCGTACCGCCGCCGCCTGGAGGCGTGGCTCGGGGCCGCGAGGGTGGTGCCGGAGCGGGTCATGGAGTTCGGCTCGTACCACGCGATCGTGGCCTGCGTCGCGGCGGGGGCGGGGATCGCCATCGTGCCGCGCTCGGTCATCCGGGTCAGCGTGGCCGCGTCGGGCGTCGCGACCTACCCGCTGCCCGCCGCGGTGTCGAGGGCGCGAACCTTCCTCGTCTGGCGCCGGGGTCACCGGTCGATCGCGCTCGACGCGCTGCGGGCGGAGGTCGGGCGCCCGACCCGTTCGTGAAGAGCCTCCAGCGGGGTCTGACGATCGCGCTCCTCGCGTGCGTCGTCGGGGCGATCTATCTGACCGTGCGCGACGTGGACCTGCCCGAGGTCGATCGGATCGACCGCGTGGTCACGGAGACGGAGCCGGTGCAGGAGGCGACCGGGAGCGGCAGCTTCACCACGACCATCAAGGGCTACGTGTACACGCTCACACCGAGGGCGAGCTACGACATCGCCGGGCTGGTCGTCTCGCAGCACCGGGGCGACGCGCTGTTCAACCTCGACCACGGCGCGGATCCCGGCAACATCCGGGACGTGTGCGTGGTCTGGGGCGAGGCGGTCACGAATGGATCGTATCGAAAGGTGAAGTTCTCGAGTGGAGAGTTCACCTGCTCCTATAGCTGGTCCGGAGCCCTCTCCCCACCGTTCAAGCCGGACAAGGCGTCGAACAACCACCTGATCCCCGCCGATCGGGCCATCGCCCGGCAGATCGGCGCGATTCGCGTCGGCGACCAGATTCGAATGACCGGCCTGCTGGTCGACTACACGGTGACGAAGAACGGGCAGCCGATCTTCACCCGCCGGACCAGTCTGACCCGGGGCGATACCGGCAATGGCGCCTGCGAGCTCCTCTACGTGACCGGGCTGTCCGTCGTGGCGCGGGGCGATCACCTGCACGCGGACGGCGGGAGATATCTGTGGTACGCGAGCCTCGCCCTGCTGGTGGCGATCGGCTGGGTCTGGCTCGCGCGGCCTCCGGTGGTGGAGTGAAGCCGCGGGTCAGCGGAGCCCCTTGTTCGGGTTGATCAGGTACTTCTCCCCGGTGGCCTGCTTGCCGTAGACCGCGATCTCCTCGAGCCGCAGGGCCCCCGCGAGCGAGACCTCCTTCGTGTAGGTGCTCGCGAACGTCGTCTTGATCTCGGCCGCGACCCGCTCGCGCAGCTTCTGGGCCGCCTCGAATCCGATCTTCTGCAGAAACGGGGTGAGCAGCCACCCGCCGATGCCCCAGGCCATGCCGAAGGTGCGGTTGAACTGGGTAGGTCCCCGGTCGAGGCCCCCGTAGATGTAGACCTGCTTGTGGGTGGTGGAGCCGTAGCGGCTGTACTCCTTCGCGGTCCGGTTCGCCGCGATCTCCATCGCGGTGAGGATCTGTCCCGCGAGGGTGCCCCCGCCGATGGCGTCGAAGGCGATGGTGGCTCCGGTGGCGACGAGGGCCTCGGTCAGCTCGTCCATGAAGGCGGGCGAGGTCGAGTTGCACACGTGGATGGCGCCGATCTTCCGGAGAACGTCCACCTGCTCCGGCTTGCGCACGATGTTGACCAGGCCGACGCGGTCCGCGAGACAGATCTTGTTGAGCATCTGCCCGAGGTTGGACGCGGCCGCGGTGTGCACGAGCGCCTTGTGACCCTCCGCGCGCATGGTCGCGACCATGCCGAGCGCGGTGAGGGGGTTGACGAAGCAGGACGCGCCCTCCGCGGGCGTGGTCCCCGGCGGCAGGACCAGGCACTGCACCGCCTTGATGCAGCGGTACTGCGAGTACATGGCGCCGCCGAGGATGGCGACGGTCTTCCCCATGAGGGCCTGCGCGGCCGGAGACGCGCCCGCCTTGACGACCACCCCGGCTCCTTCGTTGCCGACCGGCAGGGACTGGTCGAGACGCCCGGCCATCGCCCTCATCATCGCCGGCGAGATGCTCGCCGTCACCACCGGCCGGTCGGCGGGCCCCGAGCTCTTGGCGGTGCTCATGTCGGCCCCCCCGAAGAGCAGCCCCTGATCGGAGGGATTGATGGGGGAGGCGTCGATCCGGACGATCACCTCCTCCGGCTTCGGCTCCGGGGTGGGCACGCCGACGAGCGATAGCTCGAGGGTGCCGTCCTTCTTCACCATCGAGCGCAGCTGAAGTCCCGTCCCCGTGCCGTCGTTCGTCATGTGTCGTCTCCCGCTTCGGTGGTGGTCAGGCCAGGTTCGTCCGGAAGAAGGCGATCGTGCGATCCCACGCCAGCTTCGCGGAGGCCTCGTGGTAGCGCGGCGTCGAGTTGTTGTGGAAGCCGTGCTGGGCGCCCGGGTAGACGTACGCCTGGTACGGCCGGCCGGCGGCCTTCAGCGCGGCCTCGAAGGCAGGCCACATCTCGTTGATCCGCGGATCCGTCTCGGCATAGTGGAGCAGGAGCGGCGCCTTGATCTTCGGGACGCCGGCGGTCTCGGCCGCCGCGCCGTAGAAGGGCACGCCCGCCTGCAGGTCGGCGCCCAGCGCGACCGCGAGGAAGTTGACGGTGCTGCCGCCCCAGCAGAAGCCGGTCGCGCCGAGCCGGCCGGTCGAGAGCCGGTGCGTTTTGAGAAACGTCGCGCTGTTGACCATATCGGTGCGCAGCTTGCCCTGGTCGAGCCGGGCCTGCAGCGCGCGCCCGTCGTCGTCGTTGCCCGGGTAGCCGCCGACCGGAAACAGGCCGTCGGGCGCGAGGGCCACGAAGCCCTCGACCGCGGCGCGTCGAGCCACGTCCTCGATGTAGGGGTTGAGTCCGCGGTTCTCGTGGATCACGAGCACCGCCGGGAACGGCCCCGCCCCGGCGGGCTGCACCAGGTAGCCGCGCATCTGTCCCGAGCTGCCGCCGGGCGACGGGTAGCTCACGTACTGCGGCTTGATCCGCGTGTCGGTGAACGAGATCGTCTGGGCGCGCGCGTAGCGCGGCAGCAGCGCCTGCGCCATCGCGAGGCCGCCGACCACCGCGCCGGCCCGCAGCAGGAACTCGCGGCGGTCGATGCCCCCGTGGCAGTACTCGTCGTAGAGATCGAGCACGCGCTGGTCGATGTCGAGCTGGGTCACCGGTGCGGTCATGGCCTCCTCCGTCCGGGCTCATCCTGCTCCGGCCTGCGCTCGCGGTCAAGAACCGGGCGCCCCGGGGCTCCCGATCAATCCTCCCGATTGCTGACCCGGGGTCCGCCGCTCACGTAGAGGGTCTCCCCGGTGATGAAGTTGGCCCGATCGGAGGCGAGGAAGACCACCGCCCAGGCGACTTCCTCCGGACGGCCGAGGCGCTGCAGCGGCACCTCGCGCGCGGCCTGCGCGATCATCGCCTCGGTCTTCCAGACCTCGAGCACTCCCTCGGTCTCGGTGGGACCCGGCGCCACCGCGTTGACGGTGATCCCGTACTTGGCCCACTCCGCGCCCAGGCTCTGGGTGAGGGCGGTGACGCCGGCCTTGGCCGCCGCGTACGCGGCCATGCCCCGCGAGCCGGTGCGTCCGGCGACCGAGGTGATGTTGATGATCTTGCCGGCACGCCGCGGGATCATCACGCGCCCGACCGCCTGGCAGCAGAGAAAGACGCCGGTGAGGTTCGTCCCGACCATCGCGTCCCACTCCTGGCGCGGGAGCTGGTCGAGCGGGGCGCGGATCCGGTAGCCGGCGTTGTTCACCAGGAGGTCGACCCGGCCGAACTCGCGCACCGTCTCGGTGACCACGCGCTCCACCTGCGTCGCCTCCCGCACGTCGCACGAGAAGGCCAGCGCGCGGCGCCCGAGCGCGCGCACCTCGCCGGCCACCGCCTCGAGCGGCTCGAGACGCCGCCCGCTCGCCACCACGTGCGCGCCGGCCCTGGCCAGCTCCACGGCGATGGCCCGGCCGATCCCCTGGCCCGCGCCGGTCACGATCGCGACCCGGTCGTCCAGCATGTGGACCCCTAGGCCCGGATCATCGTGAGCAGCATCTTGAACCTGGTCAGGGCCTTCACCGCGTGCGGCTGCCCCGCGGGCATGACGATGGCATCGCCGCTTCTCAGGCGAAAGGGCGTGCCCGAGATCTCGATCTGGACCTCCCCGTCCAAGACGTGGACGAGCCCGTCGAAGGGCACCGTGTGCTCGCTGAGGTCCTGGCCCTCGTCGAACGCGAAGAGGGTCACGCTGCCGGTCTCGGCCTTGACGACGATGCGGCTCACCACCGAGCCGGCCTGATAGTCCACGAGATCGGCGAGCTTCAGGATCTGGGCTTTCGGGGTAGTGGGTGGCATGGGCCCTCCTCAGAGGAACTTCTCGTAGGTGACGGAGGTGCGGAGGCGGTCTTCCGGGATGGTGTAGTACGCGCGCAGGACCGCGGCGGAGTCGTCCGAGAGGCGGTAGCCGGCCTTCTCCAGCGCGCCACGGGCCTTGTGGTTCCGCGCGTAGGTCCCCACGATGATCCGCCGCACCCCGCCCGCGCCGCGATCACGCCGCGCCAGCAGCTCCAGGTGCTCCACCAGGCGCAGGCCGATCCCGTGATGCTGGTGTTCCGGCAGGATGTAGGCGTGGCGCAGGAGCGCGGCATCGCGCGCCCACTCGAGGCCCATCACGCCGACCAGGTCGTGGTCGAGAAATCCCCCGTGCCACGCGAGGCGCCGCGCCTCGTCGTCCCACTGGGCCGGCGTCATCTCCGGGTCGTGGACCTCGTCGGGCGGGAGGAAGTCCCGGTACCAGCGCGCGGCGGTGTTGATGACGTGCACCGCGGCATCGCGGTCGTCGAGGGTCAGCGGGCGGATCGTCACCTGGCCCATGGCGGCAAGTATCCCCCGGCCCGGCCTCGAGGCCAACCGGCCGGGCCGGGGGACGTATACTCGACGGCCATGGGCAAGGTGGCGCTGGTCACCGGGGCCTCGCGCGGGATCGGACGGAGCATCGCCGAGACGCTGGCCGCGGCCGGATACGCGGTCGTGGTCAACTTCGCCTCGCGAGTGGAGGACGCCGACGCCACCGTGGCCGCGATCGGTGCCGGAGGCGGAACGGCGGTCGCGGTGCGGGCGGACGTGAGCGACGTCGCCGCGGTGACGCGGATGTTCGCGACCGTCGACGAGCGATTCGGTCGCCTCGACGCCCTGGTGAACAACGCGGGGATCGGTCGGCGGATCGATCGGCTGACCGAGATCGACGACGACACCTGGCGGCGCACCCTGGCCGTGAACCTGGACGGCGCGTTCTTCTGTATGCGCGCCGGCATCCCGCGGCTCGAGGCCGGCGGCGGAGGACGGATCGTGAACATCTCGTCCGGGGCGGCGCACACCGGCGGGGCGATCGGCGCGCACTACGCGGCCAGCAAGGCGGGCATGCTCGCGCTCACCGCCAAGGCGGCCCGCGAGCTGGCCCGCGCCGGCATCGCGGTCAACGCGGTGCTGCCGTCGGTCATCGAGACCGAGATGCTGGAGGCGGTGGCCCCCGACGCCGCGGCGCGCGCGCGGGTGATGGCCCAGCTCCCGATCGGGCGCTTCGGCCGTGCGGAGGAAGTGGCCCGCGTGGTGCGGTTCCTGGTGGTGGAGGCGCCCGACTACCTCACCGGCGAGTTCATCAGCCTGCGCGGCGGGCGACGGTGAGGGGCCGGGGCTGCTCGAGCGGTCAGGCGCGGAACGCGGGCATGACCTCGCGCGCGAAGCGCGTGAGCTGCTCGACCATGAGCGCTCGCGGCGTGCCGATCGCCCAGGCGATCATGACGTGGTCCAGGCCCGGATACCGGCGCTCCAGCTCCTTCAGGTACGCGACGATCTCTCCGGGAGGGCCGCAGAGCCAGGAGCGGTTGCGCACGCCGTTCTCGAGCGAGGCGGTGGTCGGCGACTGCGGCTGCCGCGCCGCCACCGCCTTCACGTGCTCCTCGCTGTAGCGCAGCATCCCGAGCGGCGCCATGACCTTGGCGTGCTCCTCGAAGTAGGGCCGCGCGCGCTGGATGGCCAGCTCCGCGGTGTCGTCGATGCACATGCGGAAGCCGAGGATCAGATCCT
The DNA here is from genome assembly GCA_035254745.1 of Candidatus Methylomirabilota bacterium. Taxonomy (GTDB): domain Bacteria; phylum Methylomirabilota; class Methylomirabilia; order Rokubacteriales; family CSP1-6; genus CAMLFJ01. The sequence continues at coordinate 7,487 of DATFAJ010000573.1, forward strand.
CTCCGAGCTCGAGCACCCGGCCGTGGCGGCGCGCCGCCTCCTGATAGTCGCGGACCCAGCGCTCGGCCAGCTCCTCCGCGGTGGCGGAGATGACGCCCTTGATGCGGTGGCGGGCCATGAAGTCGAGACCGCGCGCGCTGCCGCTCACGATGGGCTGCCAGACCTCGACGGGCTGGCGGAGGGGGCGCGGCACCAGCGTGATCTCCTTCAACGGATAGCCGCGGTAGGGCACCTCGGGAGGGATCGCGTAGTGCTTCCCCCGGTGCGAGAACGAGTCCTCGCGCAGCGCCTTGAGGATGATCTCCACCTGCTCCTCGAAGAGCTCGCGGTTGGCCTCGCCGTCCAGCATGGGGTTGCCGAAGGTCTCCACCTCGCGCGAGTGGTACCCGCGCCCCACCCCGAACACGACGCGGCCTCGGGTGAGGATGTCCGCGACCGCGTAGTCCTCGGCGAGGCGGAGGGGATGCCAGGCCGGCACCACGTTGAAGGCGCAGCCGATCTTCACCCGCTCGGTGCGGTGGGCCAGGTCCACCGCGAGCATGGGAATGCTGGGAATGCACTCGTACCCCTCGTGCTGGAAGTGATGCTCGGCCAGCCACAGGGTCTCGTACCCGAGCGTGTCGGTGGCGCGGGCCAGCGCGGCCGCGGTGTCGAACGCCTCGACGAGGCGCTCGTTGGAGTACCGCCGGTCGTCGGCGGGCGTGCCCCCGATCCCGCATCGCTCCAGCTCGATGTGGCCGACGTAGAGGGTCGAGAAGCGGGTGATCACGGTCGCGTGTGCCTCGCCTCCCGATCGGCCATGGGCCACCTCCCCGGTGTGGTATCCCGGGGGGAATTCTAACCGGGAACCGGGACCGCGAACGGTGCTATCGTGACCGGCGAACGCGGGGACCCCCACACCTTCCGGAGGACCGACGATGCCGGTATTCACGCGCCCCGATGCCGAGATCCACTACGAAGTCCACGGCGCCGGCTTTCCCCTGCTCCTGTTCGCGCCGGGCGGCCTGCGCTCGGAGCTCGCGTTCTGGCGCCACAGCCCGAGCAATCCCGCCGCCCCGCCGCCCTGGATGAACCCCATGGCGGATCTGGCCGACCGGTTCACCGTGATCGGCATGGATCAGCGCAACGCGGGGAGCTCGCGCGGGGCGGTGACGGAGACGCACGGCTGGCACACCTACGCAGGCGACCACCTGGCCCTCATGGACCATCTCGGCCATCGCCGCTTCCACGTCATGGGCGGCTGCATCGGGGCCACCTACTGCCTGACGCTGTGCGAGCTGGCGCCCGAGCGAATCGGCGCCGCGGTGCTGCAGAACCCGATCGGCCTGCACGAGAACCGGGACACCTGGGACGATGCGGTGAGCGGCTTCGCCAAGACCATGCTGGAGCGCGATCCGACCTTGACCCCGGACATCATCCGGAAGTTCGGCCACAACATGTTCGGCGGCGACTTCGTCTTCTCGGTGAGCCGCGAGTTCGTCCGCCGCTGCCGCACCCCACTCCTCCTCCAGCCCGGGAGCGACAAGCCGCACCCGGCCGAGACCAGCGCCGAGATCGCCCGCCTGGCCCCGAACCTGGAGATCCAGAAGGACTGGCGCAGCCCGACGCACCTGGCCGAGTCGATCCGCCGGGTCGGCGACTTCCTGACCCGACACACGCCCAGGAGCTGAGCCGGCCATGACGGCCCTGCGCGAGCGGATCGCGGACGCGACGCGCGCCCGGACGGAGCTCCTCGATCTTGTGCGCGGCTTCACTCCGGCTCAGGCCGCGTTCAAGGCGGCGCCGGGCGAGTGGTCGATCGCGGAGAACGTCGAGCACCTGGTGGTGGCCGAGCAGGGGTCGATCAATCGCGTGTGGAGCGCGGCCGACGCGGTCCGGGTCGGGCGGCCGGTGTGGACCGGTGAGCCCGTCCACCGCGGCCGATCGATCGAGGAGATCGTGAGGCTGACCTGGGTGGCCGGGCAGGAGGCTCCCGACATCGCGCGGCCGAGGCGGGGCGGACCGCTGAGCTACTGGATCGTGGCCCTGGAGTGCAACCAGCCGCTGCTGGAGGCTCTACCGGCCCGGCTCGAGGGCCTCGACCCTCGGGACGTGGTCACCCCCCATCCGATCTCGGGCCCGTGGGATGCGGAACAGTGGCTCGCGTTCGTCCGCTTCCACCTCGCTCTGCATCGCGCGCAGATCGAATCGGTCACTCGCGCGGCCGCGTTTCCGCGGTCCTGAGCAGGGCGGTCGCCGACGCCCCGCTATCGACGATCGCGATCTTCTCGACCTGACGGAGATCGCTCCTCACCACCCGGATCCCCGCGGTGTCCGCCCCGCTGAGCCGCAGGAGCGTCTTCGTCCCCGCGCGGAGGCGGAGGGCGTCGAGCACGCACTCGCGCACCGACCGGAGCCAGACGAGCGGCCCCCCCTCGGTCGGGGGCATCGCCTGCATGGCCCGGATGACGACGCGGCTCGCGTCGTCCAGCACCAGCGCGGGCCGCGCGTCGGGCTGATCGACCCGCAGGTCGATCCCGTCCACCTTCAGACCGTCCACGTGCCGGCAGTAGAGTCCGTAGGCGGGGAGATCGTTGAACATGTAGGCGTCCGGGTACCTCTTCTCCAGCTCCGGCACCGGCCGATCGACGGTCTCGGCGTCCCCGCCGCCCCGGGCGGTGATCCGGATGTTCCTCAGGGAGATCTCGGAGACGAGATGCCCCGGGATGCCGGTGATGGAGGACGCGGTCATCGCGCCCACCGCCACGAGGTTCGAGATCGAGACGTTCCGCAGCCGTCCCGCGGCGGGCACGTCCTGGCCGCGGCCGCGCTGGGCCAGCCGGACGAAGATCGGGGCCCGCACGTTGCTCATCCGGATGTTCGACACCGAGACGTGCGCCAGGCGTCCGCCGTCCACCGTCTCGATCGCGAGGCCCGAGCTGAGGTCGCCCTTCCAGGCGTGCCGGCGCCCGACGATGGTGCAGTCGCGGAAGACGATGTGCTCGAAGTCCGCGGTCGACTCGGTACCGAGCTTGAGGGCGTTGTGAATGGTGGTGAGGTGACACCCGGTCACCGTCACGTTCCGGGTGGGGCGACGGACGCCGAGGGCGAAGCTCGTCTTCAGCGCGATCGCGTCGTCGCGGGAGTCGATGCGGCAGTCGGCGATCCGGACGTTCTGGCAGCAGTCGGGATCGATGCCGTCGGAGTACCCGTTCCGGATGGTGACGCCCACGATCTCCACCCCGTCGCAGCCCAGCAGGCTGACGGCGTAGTTGCCCGCGTTGGCGATCGTGACGTCGCGGATCTCGACCGTGCGGCACTCCTTGAGCGCGATGGGCTTGGGGCCGTCGCGGGCGGTGCGGTTGCCGTCGATCCGTCCCGCGCCGACGATGCGAACGTGCTCCAGGCCGCGCCCCTGGAGGAGGGCGAAGTGGAAGGACGAGGTCTCGTCGTCCGCGAAGGACTCGTGGCCGAGGCTCTCGACCGGATCGAAGTCGGCGTCGTCGCGGCTCGCGACCAGCGTCGCGCCGGCGTCCAGGGAGAGCGTGACGTGGCTTCGCAGCCGCAGCGTGCCCGAGAGATAGCGGCCGGGCGGAAAGTACACGGTGCCGCGTGAGCGCGCCGCCGCGTCGATGGCGAGCTGGATCGCGAGCGTGTCGCCGGCCTCGCCGTCGCCCCTGGCCCCGTGGTCGCGGACGCTGAACCGGCTCGGGCTCGAGACGCGCGCGGGCGACTCGGCGGCGGCCAGGCTGGGGGACAGCATGAGCGGCGCGGCGAGCGCCACCAGCGAGTGGCGCAGGAATGCGCGCCGGGGCCCGTTCATCGCCTCACCGCCGGTCGCGGGCTAGCCGGCCGCGGGCTCTTGGGCGCTGAGGTTGTTGACGACCTTCTTCACGCCCTCCACCGACTGGGCGACCTTCTCGGCCAGCAGCTTCTCGGCCCGGGACGGGACCGACCCGCTCAGCACGACGGTGCCGTCCTGCGATCGGATCTGGACGGCCTTGAGCGACACCGCCTTCGTGGAGTAGAGCTCGAACTCGACGCGCCGGGCCAGTCGATCGTCGGTGCTCTCCGGGCCGGCCTGGCCGTCCGCGACGGTGATCTGGCTGACGAGGCTCTGCACCCCGGGGGCCTGGATCGCGATGTCCTCGGCCGCCCGCTTCTGCGCCGGCGAGTCGACCGTCCCCTCGAGCGTCACGACCTGCCGCGCGACCTGCACCGTGAGGCGCCTGTCCTTGAGCTCGGGCGCGCGGGCGAGCCGGTCGATGACGATGGTCTTGACCTCGAGGTCGGCGATGCGGTCGCCCAGGTTCGCCATCGCCGGATTGCGGCCGGCGCCCGGATTGACCACCAGGTCGTTCTGGACCTGGGCCACCCCCGACGTGTCCTGCGCGATGGCGCCGGCGAGCCGCCGCGTTTCCTCGCTGGGCACCTCGCCGGTCAGGCTGACGACCCCGCGAGTGGTCGTGGTCTTGATGTCGAAGGCCGACACGTGTTTGGAGAGCAGCAGGGCGGTCTTGACCTTGGAGGTGGTCGCCGCGTCCTGCGAGGTGTCTTTGACCGAGCGCAGCATCTCTCTCACCGGGGTCGCGGCGGGCAGTCGATAGATCAGGATCCCCGCGACGACGAGGAGGAGCACGAGCAAGACGAGCAGTCCGCGTCTCATGAGCCTCTGGAACGGCATCATCCGTGCCACTCCTCACCCCCAGGAACTACGCGGACTTCGCTGCCCGGTCGGTCGCGTGGCCCACGGGTGAGCCGGGCAACTCTTCCGACGGTCGGTAGGGTTTTCCGACCGACCGGGACCGGATCAGCTCCGCTAGATGGCGGTGATCGTGCTCGGCCCGTGGCTCCACGCGTATTCCGTGCCCACCGTCGGTTCTGGCACGGCGCGTGCTGTTGGTGACCGTGACCGACGCGCAGGGCGAATGGCGAGATCTGGAGTGGGCCGACAAATCCGTCGTGCCGTCCAACGTGCGGCGGATCGCCAGCCTGGAGGAGCAGCAGCTCCGGGCCCGGTCGACCAGCGAGCGGATCGCCGGGACGGTCAGCCAGGCGGCCGGCACCGCGACCTTCGCAGTCACGCACGTGGTCTGGTTCATCGTGTGGATCGGCGTGAATGCGGGTTGGGTGCCCGGTCTCGGGCCGTTCGACCCCTTTCCGTTCAACCTGCTGACCATGGTGGTGTCGCTCGAGTCGATCTTCCTCTCCATCTGGATCCTGATCAGTCAGAACCAGATGACCCGCCAGGCCGAGCGGCGTGCGCATCTCGACTTGCAGATCAATCTGCTCGCCGAGCAGGAGTCGACCGCGACGCTCCGGATCGTGCGCCGCATCGCGGAGCATCTCGACATCGAGCGCGATGGATCTCCGGGAGATGCGTCGCTGGCGGAGGAGACGGACATCGAGCGACTCGTCTCCAAGATGGACGAGGCGCTGCCGGACACCCCCGGCGCCTCCGCGGCGGAGCCACCGCGGCCCGGGGGCCTGGCCCCTTCCTAGCGGCGTTGCCGGCGGCGCCTTCGGGGCCGCCTCGCGTCAGCGCACCAGGCCGGGACTGCCGGCCGGCACGGCGTAGAAGTTCATCGTGAGCGCGACCGCCGTGTAGTAGCCCATCAGGACGATCACGTCGGT
>DATFAJ010000574.1:0-2142 GCA_035254745.1 Candidatus Methylomirabilota bacterium
CGATCGGCGCAGGGCCGCCTGGATGTCGGCGACCTTGCGCACGAGCTCGTCGGGCGGGAACGCGGGCTGGAGCAGCACCTCGGCGAGCAGATCGAGCCCGAGCGGCAGGTCCTTCTTGAGCACCGAGAGCGAGATCGTGGCGCCGTCCCGGCCGGCGTCGGCTTCGAGGCTGCCTCCCACGAACTCGATGGCCCGGTCGAGCTCGGGGCCCGAGCGGCGTGTGGTACCCCGCGTGAGCAGCTCGGCGGTCAGGTTCGCGAGCCCGAGGCCGTCGGCGGGATCCCGCACCGCGCCCCCCGGCACCGATACCCGCACCACCACGATCGGGATCGCCGGCCGCTCGGCCACGAGCAGGACCGCGCCGTCGGGCAGGACCTCCCGGTGAGCCAGCGGGCCCGCGGCGGGCACGGGCAGCGTGATCAGCAGGAGACCGAGGGCGACCACGGCCGCGACCCCCGTGGCCGGCCGCACGAGCGCGCGCACGAGGGCGCTCATCGGGCCGCCGCGGCGGTGGGCGGGGCCGGGAGCAGGACCGAGACGTTCTTCTGCTCGACCGCGAAGTACTGCCGCGCCACCCGCTGCACGTCGGCGGCGGTGACCGCGCGGAGCTTCGGCAGGAAGTCGTCCAGCAGGCGCCAGGAGCCCATCATCTCGTAGCGGCCCAGCACCGAGGCCCGCGAGAACACCGAGTCCTGCTGCCAGACGAACGAGGCCTCGATCTGGTTCCGGGCCCGCTCGAGCTCCTCGGCGGGCACCGGCTCCGTCTTGAGCAGCTCGACCTCGGCCAGCAGCGCCTGCTCCACCGCCTCCACGGTCTGACCCGGCAGCAGCGTGGCGTAGAACCAGAAGAGCGTCGGGTCGAGCGACGAGTAGGAGTAGTCCCCGCCCGCGGCCAGCACCATGCGCTTCTCGTAGACCAGCTTGCGGTAGAGCCGGGAGGAGCGCCCCTCCGAGAGCACGGTCGAGAGCAGCTCGAGCGCGGCCGCGTCGGTGGAGCGGTAGTTGGGCACGTGCCACGCGATGTTGACCACCGGCAGCTGCGCGTCCGCCTTGCGGACGATCACCCGCCGCTCGTCGGTCTGGGGCGGCTCCAGCGCGGTCACCGGCGCGGGCGTCGCGCCGCGGGGGATCGGCCCGAAGTGCCGGCGCACGAGGGCGAGGGCGTCCGCGGCCTTGACGTCGCCCGCGATCACCAGGATCGCGTTGTTCGGCTGGTAGTACTTGTCGTAGAAGGCGCGGAGCTCGGCCGGATTGATGCGGGCGATGTCCGACATCCACCCGATGATCGGCCAGCGGTACGGGTGCGCCAGGTAGGCCATCGAGCTCATCGCCTCGTAGACCACGCCCTCCGGATCGTCGTCGATGCGCATCCGGCGCTCTTCCATGACCACCTTGCGCTCCGAGTCGATCTCGGCGGGATCGAGCAGGAGGTTGCGCATCCGGTCCGCCTCGATGCCGAGCACGAGGTCGAGCCGGTCCGCCGCGATGCTCACGTAGTAGCCGGTCAGGTCCTTGGTGGTGAACGCGTTGTCGCGCCCGCCGTTGAGCTCGATGAGCCGGGAGATCTCCCCTCGCCCGTGCGTGGGCGTGCCCTTGAACATCATGTGCTCGAGGAAGTGGGCCAGCCCGGTCGCTCCCGGCAGCTCGTTGCGCGAGCCGACCCGGTAGAAGACCTGCACCGCGACGATGGGGTTGCGCGGATCCTCCTGGATCAGCACCCGGAGGCCGTTGTCGAGCGTGGCCTCGGTGACCGCGAGCCGGGCGGGGCCGGTCGGCGGGGTCTGGGCGGCGGCGCCGCCGACGAGCCAGAAGCAGACGACGAGCATCCAGAGCGAGAGGGCGCGTGATCGCAGCATGAGGTCATGGTAACACCCCGCGCGTTTCGCCCTCGCCCTACCGCTCGGCCAGCCGCCGGGCCCGTCGCAGCACCGCCCGCAGCATGGGCCGCGTGAGACGGCCGGTGAAGGTGTTCTGCTGGCTCGGGTGAAAGGTGCCGAGCAGCGTGATTCCGTCGCCGGGCATCAGTGCCTCGGCGCCGTGGCCGAAGCGGGGCAGTGGGCGCGGCAGCCCGAGCCCCAGCTCGCGACGCGTGCGGAGGTAGGCGTCCCACCCGATCTTGCCGAGCGCGACCACCACGCGCAC
>DATFAJ010000575.1:0-9368 GCA_035254745.1 Candidatus Methylomirabilota bacterium
CTGCGAGGCGGCCACCAGGAGGCCGGCGCCGATCTTGTCGAATCCGAGGGCCTGGATGGTGAAGAGGGGCAGGTAGCTCAGCACCGCGGCCTGCACCATGCCGAGCACGAAGCCGGTGGCGAAGAAGACGACGAGCGCGGGTCGCCGCGCCCACCACCAGCTCGAGCCGGCGGGGCCGACGACCGCGGCCGGGCCGGACTCGCGTGCGCCCGGGCGGAACGCGCCGAGTGGACGCCAGCCGAGCGCGACCGGAAGGGCCACTACCACCGAGCAGGCGCCGACCGCGTAGCGCCACCCGAGCGCGGCCGCGATCGCGGGCAGGGCGAGAGCCGCGACCAGGCCGCCCAGGGTGAGGCCCATCTGCTTGACGCCCATCGCGATGCCGCGCTCGCGCACCGGGAAGACGTCCATGATGGCCTTGCCGAGCGTGGGGTTCACCACGCTCCACCCGGCGCCGGCGACGAAGAGGCAGAGGAGGAAGGCGAGAAAGCCGGGCGCGAGCGCGGCGGCCAGGAGACCGGCCGCGCCGAGGGCGAGGCCGCCGAGGAAGGCGGGGCGCACCCCGAGGCGGTCGGCGAGGCGGCCACCGGGCAGCGAGAAGAGAAGGCCGGCGAGATAGATGGACGGCACGATGAACGCGACCTGGAAGCGGGTGAGGCCGAGGCCCTCGACCAGGCTCGGCGACAGGGGCGAGATCCCCAGCATGCCGAAGGCGCCCGCGCCGTATGATGTCGTCAGAATCGCCAGGAGCCGCCAGCGGATGTCGGCTCCCGCGGCCCGATCCGCGATCCGGTCAGGGACAGGAGCGTCCATGAAGATCCATCATCTGTTCGTCGACAAGCAGGGCGAGTCCCACTTCGAGGACATGGAGATCCCGTACGTCGAGACCAGTCGGGCCGGCCGGCTTTCGGCCCGCCTGCCCGCGACCGGAATCATCTTCCGGGAGGTCCAGCCCGACTACGACCTCGACTGGCACCCGGCGCCGCGGCGGCAGTACATCATCAACCTGGACGCGGGCGTGCAGATCACCGCGAGCGACGGCGAGTCCCGCCGCATCGGGGCCGGCGAGGTCATCCTCGTCGAGGACGTCTGGGGCAAGGGCCACCTGTCGAAGGCCCTCGACGGCAAGCTGCGTCATTGCATCTTCGTTCCGATCGAATAAGGGGGCCGAGAAGGGTCCAGATGCGAGGCGACGCCCTCGGCCGCCCGCGAGGCGTACTCCCTGTACGTCGAGCGGCGCGGCCGAGGGCGTCAACGAAGCAGATGGGCCCTTATCGGCACCCGGCCCCTAAGTGCGGTTGGCGAGGACTAGGGTGCCCGCGGCGGAGAGCATGCCGCCCATGCCGTTGACGAGCGAGCAGGAGGCGCCGGGCACCTGGCGCGCGCCGCACTCGCCGCGGAGCTGGCGGGTGGCCTCGATGATCGGGAAGATGCCGTACATGCCGGAGTGGGTGTAGGAGAGCCCGCCCCCGTTGGTGTTGATGGGCAGGCTGCCGCCCGGGGTGGAGCGGCCCTCGGTGAAGAACTGCACGCCCTCGCCGGGCTTGGCGATGCCGAGCGACTCCAGCATGATCGGCGGGCCCGAGGTGAAGGCGTCGTAGAGCATCACGTGGTTGAAGTCCTTGGCCGACACGCCCGCCATCGAGAACGCACGCTCGCCGGCCAGGCGGGTGGCCGCGCTCACCGCGAGGTTGTCCATCTGGGTGACCATCACGTGCTCGGTGGCCTCGCCGAAGCCGCGCACGTAGACCGGCGCCTTGGCGCAGTCCTTCGCGCGGTCCGCGCGGGTGAGGACGACCGCGCCGCCCGCGTCGGTGACGAGGCAGATGTTGAGCAGGTTGAACGGGTAGGACACCGGGCGCGAGGCGAGCACGTCGGCCACCGTGATCGGATCGCGGAAGCGGGCCTTGGGGTTCAGCGCGGCCCACTTCCGCGTGGATACCGCCACCTGCGCCCACTGCTCGAGCGTGGTGCCGTGCTCGTGCATGTGCCGCGTGGTGATCATCCCGAAGTAGGACGTGGCGCCGCCGAAGCCGTAGGGGAACTCGAACTGCCCGCTCAGCGCGGTGTCGCGGCTGCGGGTGACGCCGGTGCCGGAGCGGCCGCTCTCGCCGTGCGAGACCACCGCCACGTCGCAGAGCCCGTGGTGCAGCGCGGCCACCGCGTGGCCCACCATGATGATGAACGAGCAGCCGCCCACCGTGGTGCCGTCCACGTAGCGCGGCTTGACCCCGAGGGCCTCGCCCAGGGTCGCGGGGGAGTGCTGGCCCGCGGTGAAGATGCCGTCGACGTCCTTCACCTTGAGGCCCGCATCCCGGACCGCGTTCGAGATCGCCTCCAGGTGCAGCGAGAGCTGGCTCACGTTCGGCAGGGTGCCGATCTGGTCGCTCTCGTCCACTCCCACGATGCAGGCGACGTTGCGCAGCTCCCGCTGCCGCTCGGAGACGGTGGCCATGGCGCTCACCGCCTCGGCTGGAACAGCGGCAGGGTCACGTCGTCGCTCACCTTGGTGAACACGACCTCCACCGGCATGTCGCACCTGATCGCCTTCGGCGAGGGCTCCACGTTGATGAGGTTCGACATCATGCGCGGGCCCTCCTCGAGCTGCACCATCGCGAGCACGTACGGGGGCTTGATCTTCCACGCCTTCTGGAAGGCCTGGTGCGCGATCTCGAAGGAGTGGAGCGTGCCGCGCCCGCTCGCCTGCATCCAGCCGACCTTGCGCGAATGACAGCGAGGACAGAGGATCCGGGGGTAGAAGAAGACGTGCCCGCAGTCCTCGCAGCGGGGCAACATCAGCTTTTCGGCTCGGCAGCCGTCCCAGAACGGCTTGGCTTCCGGGGTGATCGGACTGGGCAGCGGGCGATCGACGTCCATGTCTCTCCTCTCTGGTGACGGACCTGACGACGAGACCGGAGAGACTCTACGCGGCGCCGTCGGGGGTGTCAACGAAGAGGCGGGTGCGACGCGGGACCACGCGGGCTCAGGGCAGGGTGAAGGCCAGCACGTAGTCTCCCGGCGTCGTGCCGAGCTTGCCGTGGCCTCCGGCCGCGATGACGAGGTACTGCCGCCCGTCCAGCCGGTAGGTCATCGGCGTGGCCTGCCCCCCGGCCGGCAGGTCGTACTTCCAGAGCTCGCGGCCGGTCTCGGAGTCGAACGCGCGGAGCACGTTGTCCATCGAGGCCGCGGTGAACACCAGCCCGCCCGCGGTCGCCACCGGGCCGCCGAAGTTCGGACTGCCGCTGCCGCGCAGGGCCGGGCGGAAGAGCCGCACCAGGAGCTGCTTGAAAGCGCCGGCCATGATCTCACCGAGCGGCACATCCCAGGCCGTCCGGCCCGTGAACAGGTCGACCGCGGCGAGCGTCCCCCACGGCGGCGGGCTGCACGGGGTCCCGCTCGGGGAGAGCAGCGGCGCGCGTCGCATCGCGTAGGGCGTTCCGGCCTGCAGCGCGAGCTCCCCGCGGATGCGCGCCTCGGCTGCGCCCCGCCCCGCCTCGAGCGCCAGGCGCTCGTGGGGGATGAGCCGCACGATCATCGGGAGCCGGTTGGTGTTCATGAAGAGCAGGTGACGCTCCGGATCGTAGGCCGAGCTGCCCCAGTTCACGCCGCCCGCATTGCCCGGGAACACGACGGTGCCCCGCAGGCTCGGTGGGGTGAAGATGCCCTCGGAGCGGGCGGCCGCGATCTGCGCGCGACACCACGCGCGATCCTTCTCGGTGGCGCCCCAGGCGTCGTCGGCCCGGAGTCCCTCGGGCGCCACCGAGATGCCGGAGAACGGCTGGGTCGGCCAGGCCGTCTCGCCGGGCACGTCGCTCGGCGGCGCGGGCCGCTCCTCGACCGGGATCAGCGGGACGCCGGTGACGCGGTCGAGGACGAAGACGCGGCCCATCTTCGTCGTGATCGCGATCGCGGGGGTGCCGTCGCGCCAGGCGAAGAGCGTGGGCTGGGACGCGACGTCGTAGTCCCAGAGATCGTGGTGGACGACCTGGAAGCCCCACACGAGCTCGCCGGTGGCGGCGCGCAGGGCGACGACGGAGTTCGCCCACCGGTTGTCGCCCGGGCGCGTGCCGCCCCAGTAGTCGGGACTGGCGCTGCCGGTCGGCACGAACACCAGCCCGCGCTCCGGATCGACGGACAGGGTCGACCACGCGTTGCCGGCGCCGGTGCGCGGGGTCGTCCGGGCCGCCCACGGGATCGGGTCCCAGCTCCAGCGCAGCGCGCCCGAGCGGGCGTCGAAGGCGCGCACGATCCCGCGCTCCACGTCGACGGCCCGGTTGTCGCCGATCGACGACCCGACGACCACCACGTCGCCGGCCACCGCCGGCGCCGAGGTCACCTGGTAGTTGCCGAGGTCGCGGAGATCGACGCCGCGGGTCAGGTCGACCCGCCCGTGGTCGCCGAAGTCGGCGCAGGGCGTGCCGGTGTCGCCGTCGAGCGCGACGAGCCGGGCGTCGAGCGTGCCCATGAAGATCCGCGTCCGGCACGGCCGACCCGGGGCGGCGGCGGGGTCCCCCCAGGCCGCCACGCCGCGCGAGGTGACCTCCGAGTAGCCGTGCGAGAGATCGAGCGCCGCGTCGTACTCCCAGAGCTTCGCGCCGGTGCGCGGATCGAGCGCGATCACGTGGTTGTAGGGGGTGCTGAGGAAGAGCTTGCCGTCGACGAGGATCGGCGTGGCCTCGAAGGCGGACTTGCGGTCCAGCGGCGCGCTGCGACCGAGGGCCCCGGTGCGGTACGTCCAGGCGAGGCGGAGCTGCCCGACGTTGGTCCGGTCGATCTGCCTCGCGGTGGAGTAGCGGGCGCCGCCGGGGTCGTTGCCGTAGTGTGGCCACCCGACGTCGGGGTCCGACTGGGCCATCGACGGGGTGCCGACGACCGTGCAGAGCGCGGCCGCGAGGAGCACCGCGGCCACCGGCGGCGGTACTCTCACCACCGTCAGACCCGCGGGTACTTCCGGAGCACGGAGCGGCGGCTCATCGGTCAGGCCGGCGTCGAGCGCCTCATCGCGTCGATCGCGGTGCCGGCCGGCTCATCGGGAGGATCCGCCGGGCCGGCGGCCGGAGCGGGAGCGGTGAGATCGGCCGCGCTCGTCGGGGGGGCGATGTCGCCCATCGAGCACAGCGCGACGATGGAGCAGGTCGAGTAGATCACCCAGCAGTTCATGAGACGGTTCCTCGCGCGGCCGGTTCGGATGGGGCACGGCCGCCGTTCGGGGCACGTTGACGTCGACGGGGACGGTCAGACGGGCGGGCCGAATGGGAGCGGAGGAGCGCGGGTGAGCGGCGAGGGGCCGGGGACCGGGGCGATCGAGCCGGAGTCGGCCGAGGCGATCGCGTCGGGAAGACGCGGGGCCGGTCGGTCGATGGCCAGTCGCGTGGCATCGATCCCGCTGCCCGTCACGACCAGGTCGACGACGTCGTCGAAGTCCGCGCCGTCGTAGAAGCCGGCGATCCACGTCGGGTCCACCGGAGAGGCCTGGGCCAGGGGTCGGAGCACGACGACCAGGGCCACGGTCAGGACCGCGACCCAGAAATCGGACCACCGTCGGCGCCTCATCGGCCGGAAGGGTACCACCGCCGGCGGGCGGTGGATAGCCGGCGTGACGGGAAGCGGAAGGAGGCCTCAGACCGCGGGCTCGCCCGCGGTCACCGCGATGCACTGGCCCGAGAGGTTCTTGGCCGCGTCGCTACAGAGGTAGACGGCCAGGGTGGCGATGTCCTCGGCGGTCGACATGCGCTTGAGCGGCGCCCGCTCGACGAAGGCGCGACGCATCTCGTCGAGCGCCACCCCGCGGACCTCGGCCTGGCCGGCGATGACGCGGTCGATCCGGTCGCCCGCGACCGCACCCGGGGCGATGGCGTTGACCCGGATGTTGTGCGGCGCCAGCTCGAGCGCCAGGCCGTAGGTCATGCCGACCTGACCGGCCTTGGCCGAGCAGTAGCCGATGCGGAAGGGCAGGCCGCGCCGGCCCGCGGTGGAGGTGATGTTGACGATGACGCCGCCGCCCGCCTTCAGCATCTCCGGCACCGCGAAGCGGGTGCACATGTAGGAGCTCGTCAGACAGGAGTTGATGGTGTAGAACCAGTCGTCGCTGGTGTAGTCCTGCACCCGCTTGGTCGGCCCGCCGTCGCCCGCGTTGTTGATCAGGACGTCGAGCTTGCCGAAGGCCCCGACCCCCGTCTCGATCATCCGCTTGACGTCGCCCTCGGTGGCCGCGTCACCCGCCACCGCCACCGCCCGGCCGCCGGCCGCCTTCACGAGCCCCGCGGTCTCCTCCACGAGATCCCGGCTCCGCGCCGCGCAGACGACCGCGGCGCCTTCCTGGGCGAACAGCCGGCTCATCACGCGACCGATGCCCTTGCTGGCGCCGGTGATGAGCGCCACCTTGCCATCGAGCTGACCCATACGTCCTCCTCGCCGCTCCGAGCGGCCGGGCAAGGATGTCGCATCGTCGCGTCGCTGGCAAGACGGTAATTCTTACGCCGGGCCGCGTGTATCTTCTTCCTCCGTCGCCGGCCGCGCATGCGACGTCGGTACCGCCGCGTGCACCGGCAAGCAGTTGCGGATCACGGTCGTCGACTTCTGCCTGGCACGCGGGTTGCCAGTACCCCGGCCCAGGAGGTGCACCATGGCCAAGAAATCGACGAAGCCGAGAATCCTCTCCGCCGCGGTCGGGCTGTCCCTGGTCTCGCTCGCCGCGACCGCGTGTGGAACGCTGGGCGGTGCGGCGGTCGGCGCGGGCGCGGGTGCGGCGGTCGGCGCCGGAACCGGCTACGGGGCCGGCAAGGGCGCGCTCATCGGCACCGGCGTCGGCGCGGCCGCCGGCGCCATCTACGACATCACCAAGCACTAGGGTCTGGAGGAATTCATGACGCCGTACAAGGCAGTGGCGATGGGTGTCGTGCTGGCGGTGCCGCTCTGGGCGGGCTTCGCGGCCGGACAGAGCAAGCCCTCATGCGATCAGATGAAGGCCGGCGCGCCCCAGAAGGTGGAAGGCAAGGTCGTGCGGGTGGACCAGGCCCAGGGCAAGGTGGCGGTGACCGAGTCCGACGGCAAGACGCACGAGTTCCAGGCCTCGAAGGAGACGCTCCAGGATCTCAAGGTCGGCGACAACGTCGAGGCGCGGCTGCGCGAGCTGCCCAAGTGCTGATCGCTCGCTGAGCCGGCGGCGGGGTCGTCGTCCCACGGCCCCGCCGCCCGTGGTTGCTGGCTCCCGGTGGCATGCGCTACGATCCCGGGCATGAACATTCTCAAGAGCCTGGCGGTCAAGGACGTCCTGGAGGCCACCCGGGCCATCCCGGTCATCGATTTCTCGCCCGCGTTCCGCGCCACCCCGCCCGATCCCGAGGGGCTCGAAGCGGTGGCCGCGGAGGTGCGGCGCGCCAGCGAGACCGTCGGCTTCTTCTATCTCGCCGGGCACGGGGTGCCGGACGCGGTGGTGGAGCGGGCCTTCGCGGCCTCGCGCGAGTTCCACGCGCTGCCCCTCGAGGAGAAGATGCGCCTGCAGCTCAACGAGAACAACATCGGCTATCTTCCGGTGAACCAGTCGATCCAGAAGGCGTCGACGGTTCACAAGGCCACGCGCCCGAACTACAACGAGAGCTTCTTCATCAGCCACGACCGGGCCGCCGATCATCCGGACGTGCTGGCGGGCACGCCGCTGCGTGGGCGCAACCAGTGGCCGGATGGGCACGCCGCGATGCGCGCGGCGATGGTCGACTACTTCACCACGCTGCGGGGGGTGGGGGAGCGCATGCTGCCGGTGCTGGCGCGTGCGCTCGGAATGCCGGCCGGCCACTTCGCCCCGTCCTTCGCGGGTGAGGCGCACATCAATCTGCGCTTCCTGCACTACCCGCCCCAGGACATCGCGGACGACGAGCAGTTCGGGCAGGGGCCCCACACCGACAACTCGTTCATCACGATCCTGGCCCGGATGGACGTCCCGGGCCTCGCGGTGCGGCTGCCGTCGGGGGAGTGGCTGGCGCCGCCGCTGATCCCGGGGACGTTCCTGGTCAACCTCGGCAACATGATGAAGCGGTGGTCCAACGACCGCTTCCTCTCCACGCCGCACGCGGTGCTGAACGAGTCGGGGACCGACCGCTACTCGATCGCGTTCTTCTATAGTCCGGCGCCGTCCGCGGTGATCGAGTGCCTGCCGAGCTGCACCGGGCCCGACGATCCGCCGCGCTACCCGCCCGCGGTCTACGGCGACCTGGTGCTGGACTTCTACCGGGCCAACTACTTCCACCAGAAGGGCTACGTCGGCTAGACACCCGGTCCGGCCGGGTGGACACTCGATTCATGAGGAAGCGGCTGATCGGGTGGACGCTGGCGGTGACCGGGGCCGCGCTCCTGCTCGGGGCTCTGGCGGCGGGTGACGCGTCGGCCTGGGACCGGGGGCGAGGCGGGTTCCATCACCACGGCTTCCACGGGCCGCGGGTCTTCATCGGCCCGCGCGTGTTCGTGGGACCGCGGTTCTTCGTCGGCCCCCGCTACTATCCGTACTACGCCTATCCGTATCCCTACTATCCCTACTACGACTACGAGCCGCCGGTGGTGGTGACCCCACCACCGACCGACTACGTCCAGCGCGAGCCTCAGCCCGGCTACTGGTACTACTGCCAGGATCCGGCCGGCTACTACCCGACGGTGGCCACGTGCCCGGGCGGGTGGGTGCAGGTCGCGCCCCGGAGCGAGTAGCCGCTCAGAGGTCCTGCAGCACCATTCGCCGGTAGGCCTCGGCGGCGGCCAGCTTGCGGCGCCTGCCTTGCTCGCGCGCCCACTGGGTGATCATCTCTCTGGGGTCCCACTCGCCCATCTGGCTCTTGTGCGCGCGGAGCGCGGCCAGCTTCACGTCGAGGACGTCGGAGATGTCGATGTAGGTGTCCGGGTGCTCCGCCCCGTGGATGTAGACCTGGTGCACCTCGTGCGGCTCGAGCCCCACGTCCAGGAGCTCGGGGAAGATCAGGCGGGTTCCCGCGGAGGGGAACACCGCGTCGAGCGCGACGTCGGCGGCGACCCGGTGATCCGGATGGTTCATGTAGGTCGAGCCGTAGAATCGCATGGACGGGTCGCCGGTCAGCACCGCCTCGGGCCGGAAGCGTCGGATGAGGCGGGTCAGCTCCTTCCGCAGCGCGATCGACGGCTCGAGCATGCCGTCCTCGTGGCCCAGGAAGATCGTGTCCTTCACCCCGAGGATCCGGCCAGCCTCGCGCTGCTCGTCCTCGCGTATGGCCACGAGCGCCCGCCGGGTCATGTCGGGCGGCGTGTGCTTGTTCGAGCCGGCCCCGCCGCTGGTGATGCACACCGTGATGATCTCGCAGCCGGCGCGTGCCCACTTGGCGAGCGTGCCGCCGACCGTGAACTCCTGG
>DATFAJ010000576.1:0-16899 GCA_035254745.1 Candidatus Methylomirabilota bacterium
GCAATCCGATCCAGCCGTAGCGCATAAGTCGCCTCCTGCTCCATCGGGCGAAGGCCGGGTGCGGCCGTAGCCCCCAGGATACGCGTTAAATGTACCGCGCTACGTCAACATAAGCTGCTGCGCCGTGCCGGATTGATCTGACCGCTCGATCCGAATCACATGCGCCACGCCCACAGGCGCGAGCTGAGGATGGAGCTTGCCGATCGACTTCGCAGCCCACTCCGACGAGGCCTCCCGAGTCCAGCCGCAGGAGCAGGTGACGAGCCACCTAGGCTTGGCCTCGATCATGGTGCGCACAACCTGTTTCTACCTCTTGCGCCGCTTGGTGTGAGCCTTTCCCCGCTGGTCCTTTCGCCCTAACGCCGTGAAGAGGACCTGATTGTTCTTTTCGATGGCTTCAGACAGGCCACCCAGAAGTGCCGCAAGGAGTGCCGTCTCGAATGATCGAGGATCGATCCGCCGCTGCCCGGCCTTCGGTTCCCGGTGCCAGAAGGGCCCCTTCGCGACGTCCCAGTCGCGATAGACGATCTTCATCTTCGAAAGGGCGATGCGCCGAACTTGTTCCTTCGTCAGTCCGATGCGGTCCTTGAATGCCATACGAGGTCCCTTCTCTGAGACCGGTGGTGCGAACTCAGTCGAGCCATCATCGCGACGGCTCTCATCTCACACAATGAGCCATGACTCGGCCTCATCGCGTCACGGCTCGTGATAGGCAGACAAGATCGTCCTCAAGCTTCACACCTCGCCCCTTCGCTGAAGCTGCGACGAGCGTGCTCCGCGAGCCATGCGATCTGCTCGAGGACTACCCGCATCTCCTATTCACGCGCGTTCTCTGGGCCTGCGCCCGACGAAGGCGGCTCAAGGCCGGGCAAGTCTCACGCTCCCGGGGTCCCCCACGGACCACGCAGACCGGCTGCGGGAAGCCTACAGGAGCCGAGCATTGGGGGCCAGGGCCAGCTACAGGCGACGATCGGCGGGGGCATGGCTACGGTGCGGCGCGGCGGCCGGAGGCCTGGTGGGTGCGCGCCGGCTGATCGCGGGCTGGGAGCGGCGAAGGCCGTCGGCGGCGCGGGCGAAGCCGCCGAGCTACATGCATTGGACGGATGGCGCGCGGCGAGGCATCCTCTCTCGCGAAAGGAGACGACCCATGGACATCGAGCGCCACCTCCTCGCCCGGGCCGGCACCGACAAGTCGAAGCTGCCGACCGCGCAGGTGTGCCTGTCCGACGTGCGACTCTTCCGGACCCACAATCTCGCGTGGAATGAATGGGTGGACCCCGAGAATCCCCCGATGCGGGCCGCCCGATGAGCGCACCCACGCTCGACTCGTCGAGAGATCGCGTGCTGGCGACCGCCGCGGATGGCGGCGTCGTCCTCGCGCATGCCACCGCGACGCGGGCGGTGGCCGCGTGGACCCTGGCGCCGGCGCCGCGGGACCCCGCGCGTCACCTCGAGGCGGCCCACGCCCAGGCGCGGGCGCATCTGGCCCGCCTCACCCTCCACGACCCGGCCCGGGAGGTCCTGTCCGTCATGACGGACGAGCTGTTTTCCCGGCTCACCGACGCCCGACCGGCCCCCCTCACGGCCCCCGCCGGCGTCGGGCGATACACGTACACGCCGCGCAAGGCCCTGCGGCGTGTGCTCGACCACGCCCTGGATCACCTCAACCAGATCGACCAGTGGCTCGCGTGGCAGCGCCATGGGGTCGTCCCGACGCCGACCGACGGGTGGGTCCCCTCGACCGTGACCCTGCCCGACGACCGCCTGCCCCTGGCCCAGGCCGACCTCGACGCATGGCTCTGGCGCATCGACCAGGCGGTCCGGCTCGTCGCCCAGCGGGCGGCGGAGCTGAGCGAGGCCGAGCTCGACTGGCTTCCTCCGGACGGGGGCTGGCCGCTGCGCCGCGTGCTCCACCACCTCGCCCGCTCGGAGCGACTCTACGCGGCCTCGCTCGACGAGGCGCTGCCCGGCGATAGCCCATCGAGCCGCTACCTCGAGGCCTGCCGGCGCCTCGCCGACGAGGTCCGCGCGGCCGTGGCCCGCGGCGACGACTCCGCGATCGTCTACCCGGGTCTCTACGGCGTGCTCCAGACGCCGGACGAGGTGGTGGGGCTGGTACTGGCCATCGAAGGGGAGCTGCTGGCCGGGGCCTAGAGCAGCAGGGCAACGAGCTGGAGCAGCAGGGCCAGGCCCAGGAGCCAGGGGGCACTGGTCCGTCGCACCTGGTGCCGGATCAACCGGATCCCCGCCACCAGCCCGACGAGCAGCGCGGCGCCGCTCACCGCGCTTCGCGGGTCCAGGACGCTCGCGAGCCTCCCGGCCAGGCGCGCCGGTCGCTCCCGGCTCGTGACGTCGAGCGTGCAGGTCGCCGGGCTCGGCGGAGAGCCGCCGGAGAGTCCCTTCAGCACCAGATGGTCGGCGGCCAGCAGGGTCGCGTCGGTCTCGCCGAACTGGATGGACGGTGATGGCCGGTCCCCGGGCCGCCCCGGATCGATGAAGCGGTCGAAGTTGGACACCGAGCCGTGCAGGAGATCCCGCCCCTTCTGCACGTCGTGCCACCGCTCGATGAACCCGGTGTAGCGGGCCGATTGGCCTCCGTTCTCCGGGACACAGGCTCCGGTCACCTGGACGTGCTCGAGCAGGGTGAAGCGTCGCGCCGGCGACACCGCCTGTCGCGGCTCCGCCGTGCACGCGGCCAGCATCCAGCCGAGCGCGGCCAGGGTCAGCATCCGGGTCATCGCGGAGCGGGCCATGAGCTACGCTCACGCCGGAACCTGGCCGCGTCAAGTGCCGACGCCGCGGCCCTCCGCCCCCACGGGCCATGATTTTTGAATCGGAGGCGTGCCATGCTTGAAGGGCCATGGGGTGGAATCGACGGGGACGGCTGATGGGCGGCCTGGCGGCGGCCCTCGCGCTCGGGCTGTCCGGGTGCGCGACGGGGTCATCCGGCTACACCGAACCCGAGCAGGCCCGGATCGACGCCTACGAGCGGGCCGCGGAGCAGGTGCTCGAGTCCCGCGGGATGAAGGGACCGGCCCCGGCGGTCCGGATCGGCACCGATCCCGCCCTCGCCGGCGCCGGGCGCCCGGCCGGCTACTACACGGATCACGCACGCCTCGGCGACCTCGGCCGGCCCGGCAGCATCGTCGTCAATCGCGCGGCGGTGGCCGACGACTACATCGCCCAGGCCGTGCTGAGCCAGGAGCTGGCCCACTATGTCCTCGGCCACGTGGATACCCGCTGCCGGGACCGTCACCTGGAGTGCGAGATCGAGGCGCGGATCGCGAGCGTCGAGCTGCTCATGACGGGCTGGGGCCTCGAGTACTCGGAGGCGATTCGCCTGCAGTACGCCTACCTCAAGAGCGTGGTCCTGGCCGCCCAGCGGGGCGAGGTGCCGGCCGCGCCGGGGAGAACCGACCCCTGCCGGGAGCTCCAGGAGTTCGCCGCGCGCTTCAAGGCGTCGGCCTCCTGTGAGTGAGGGCGCGATGTACCGGAATCTTCTCGCCGGAACGGGCAGTTGGGTCGTCGGAGGCCGTCCAATTCCCTCGGCTTGACCCCCCTCTCGCTGCTAGACTAGAATCCGCAAAATTGACCACGCCCGCACAAGGGGAACTGTGGCCTCATGAAGGACTTCGGTGAAGATTAAGGTTCTCGGGTCCTTCGGGAGCGAAGGCCCAGGGCAGCGGCCCTCGGCGTTCCTCGTCGACGATCGGGTGCTGGTGGACGCCGGCACCGTCGGCGGCGCCCTCTCGGTGGCCGAGCAGATCGAGATCCAGTTCGCCGTGATCAGCCACGCCCATCTCGACCACACCGCGGGCCTGGCCTTCCTCACCGACACGCTCGCGATGGTCGCGGCGGACCGCCGGGTGACCGCCTGCAGCATCGCCCCGGTGGTGGAGGCGCTCCGCACCCACGCCTTCAACGACGCCCTGTGGCCGAACTTCACGACCATCCCCTCCGCGGCCCAGTCGGTGCTGGGCTTCCGGACCCTTCCGGAGGAGGCGGAGTCGCGCGTGGGTGAGCTGTGGGTCACCCCGGTCCTGGTCGAGCACACGGTCCCGACCACCGGCTTTGTGGTCCACGACGGCGAGACCGGGTTCGTGTACAGCGGCGACACCGGCCCCACCAGGCGGATCTGGCAGATCGCCCGCGAGATGCGGGGCCTCAAGGCGCTGATCGTCGAGACCGCCTTCCCGAACCGGCTCGCGCCCCTGGCCAAGGCGTCGGGGCATCTGACGCCCGAGATGCTGGGGCAGGAGATCGCGAAGATGCCGGCCGACCTGCCGATCTGGGTCTACCACATCAAGCCGCAGCTCTATCAGGAGACGGCGGAAGAGCTGGCCAAGATCGACCCCAGCCGCATCCACATCCTCGAGCAGGGGAAGACCTACACGCTCTAGCCCCGCCGGTCGATCAGGCGACTCAGCCGCTCGCGGTATGGAAACAGGCTGAAGAGCCCCCCGGTGTGCACGAAGCAGACCCGCGAGCCCAGCGCCTTCGGATCGCGCGCCAGCGTCTCCACCAGCCCCCGGAACCCCCGCGCGGTGGAGATCGGATCGAGCAGGATCCCCTCCTCCCGCGCGAGATCCACCAGCGTGGCCAGCTCCGCGTCGCCCGCCTCGACCCGGTCCCCCGCCTGGTAGCCGTCCAGCAGGTGGATGGTCTCGGGCACGTCGATCGAGAATCCGTACCGGCGGATCGCGGCACCCATCGTGCGCGCGACGTGCTCTCGCACCTCTCCCGCCGGACGCGCGACGGGCACGCCCACGACCTCCCCGGGCAGACCGGCCAGCCGCTTGCCCAGCAGGAGGCCCGCCTGGCTGCCCCCGGTGAACGCGCTGATCACCACCGCGTCGAAGCGCGGCGCCCCGTGGTGGATCTGCTCGGTGAGCTCGACCGCGCACTCGAGGTAGCCGAGCGCGCCCACCTCGTTGGCACCGCCCTCCGGGATGAGGTAGGGCCGGCCCCCGGCCGCCCGCACCTCCGCGGCCAGCGTCTCCATGATCTCGTCCACCCGCGCGAACTCGGCGTCGGTGCAGTAGCGCACCCGGGCGGCGAGCAGACGGTCCAGGAGGAGGTTGCCGTCGTAGGCCTCGGGCCGCGCGCCCCGCACCGCCAGCACCGCGCGCAGCCCGAGCCGGGCCGCCACCGCCGCGACGGCCCGGCAGCCGTTGGACTGGAGCGTGCCGCACGTGACCAGCGTGTCGGCCCCCTGCTGCAGCGCCTCTGCCACCAGGAACTCGAGCTTGCGCACCTTGCCGCCCGACTCGAGCAGGCCGGTCAGGTCGTCGCGCTTGACGTGGATCTCCACTCCGAGCCGGCGGGAGAGGCGATCGAGCTTGAGGATCGGGGTGGGAGCCAGGGCCAGCTGCAGCCGTGGGGGCGGTGCGACCATGAAGCGGCTACGCGTGCTCCGTCTTGAGCGTGGCCGCGATCGGCGCGAAGTCGTAGGAGGGGAACACCTGGTACCGGAAGGCGCCCCACGCCTTCTGCTCCATGTAGCGGTTGAGCGCGCGCACCTTGTCCGGCTCCACCCGCAGATGGATGATGAACCCGAACGACATCGCCACCACCCAGGAGACCAGCTCGCTCCCCTCGGGCGGGAAGTCGCGGTAGAAGCCGGTGCGCTTGAGGTGGGCCATGATCTCGTCCAGGGGCTTGGACTGGTCGTGATGGAGCAGCACGGTCAGCAGCACGCGGTTGTCGGTGGCCATGGCAGCGTACCCTATCACGGAACCGGGAGCGTCCGGGCCTCCGTGCCCACTTCAGGCATTGACAGCGGCCCGGCCTCCGGTTACCGTGCCTGTCATGCGTATCGAGGTGCACGACAATCAGGTCGAGTCCGCGCTCAAGACCATGAAGAAGCTCATGCTCAAGGATGGGCTCTTCAAGGAGATGAAAAAGCGCGCGTACTACGAGAAGCCGTCGGTCAAGCGCAAGCGGAAGCAGGCCGAGGCACGCAAGAAGCGTCGCAAGGCCATGAAGCGGGCTGAGCAGGACGACTAGCCCCTCCGGGCCACCGGGCCCGGCCCCCTCCCCTTCGGTCTCTCCGGCCGCCATCCTCGGGTGACTCCAGCGCGGGAGTCCCTTGCCAGCCAGCGGCTGTGGCTCGCCTTCGCGACCATGCTGCTGGTGGCCGGAATCACCAATACCTTCCCGGTGTTCCTGCCTGCCCTGCTGGCCGAGTTCGGCGGCTCCCGTGCCGCCACCGCCTCCACCGCCTCGCTGCTCTGGGTCGGCGGCGCCCTGCTGAGCCCGCTCGCCGGCTACCTGGTCGCCCGCTGGAACCCGCGTCGCCTGGTCTGCCTGGGGCTGACCGTCGTGGCCGGCGGAATGGTCCTCGGCAGCCTGGCGCCGACCCTGCCGCTGTTCCTCGCCGCGATGGGGGTCGGCGGCGGAATCGGCCTCGGCCTGACCGGGATGACGACCCACGCGGCCCTGATCGCCGACGCCTACGTTCGCCGCCGAGGCCTGGCCACCGGCATCGCCTTCGGCGGGTCCATGGCCGCCTACGCTCTGGCTCCCCCGGCCCAGTGGGTCATCACCCACTGGGGCTGGCGGCCCGCCTTCTGGTGCTACGCGGGGGCGATCCTCGCCCTGATCCCCTGGGCGTGGCGAGCGCACCCGACGCAGCTCGCCTCCGTGCGCGCCGGCGGGGCATCCGGAAGCGCCGCGGTCACGCTCGCGAGCATCGTCCGCTCGGCCGGCTTCTGGAGCCTGCTCGTGATGTTCACCACGCCGCCGCTCTTCGGCTATCTGGCCACCACCCAGCACGCCCTCTACTTCACCGAGCGCGGCTTCACCGCGGGTCAGGCCTCCCTGCTCCTGGCCATCGGCGGCGTCCTGGCCGGCTGCGGCCGAGCGCTCGCCGGGCTGACCGCCGACCGCTTCGGCGGTCCCACCGCGGGCTTCCTGTCGTTCTCCTGCTCCCTGCTGGGGATGGCCTGTCTGATCGGGATGGAGTTCCGGCCGGCGTGGGTGCTGGCGGCCGGCTATGTGTTCTTCCTCTTCCTTCCGCTCGGCTCGCGGGCCAGCATCGTCACCGTGCTGCTCGGGCGGATCGCCCCGCCCGCGCAATACGGGGTCATCTTCGGCCTGCTCGGCATCGGCAACAACCTGGGCGCGGCCCTGGGTCCCTGGCTGTCCGGCATGCTCTTCGACCGCACCGGGTCCTACCTGGTCATCTACCTCTGGGCCGCCGGCATCGCGCTCACCGGGCTGACCGCGCTCAGCGTCTTCTGCCTCGTGACGCGGCCGTCGGCCCGCGCCGGGTAGCCGTCCGTCGCGCGCGCCGGTCAGCCGACCCGGGCGGCGAGCGCCGCGTACTTGTCGAGCAGCGGCAGGACCTGGTCCCGCCCCGCGGGGGGCAGCCCGAAGATCGCACGGGTGACGCCCGCGTCCCGCAGGCCGGCCAGGCGCGCCTCGTCGGTGGGCGCACCGAAGATCGACACCGTGACCGCCCCCGGGTCCTGACCCGCCTTCTCGGCTCGCGCGCGGAGATCGGCGATCGTCTCGCCGACGGGCTCGCTGTAGGAGCGGCCCCCGATCGGCAGCCAGTGCCCGCCGAACTCGGCCGCGCGCTGGCGGGCGTGCGGGCCCGCGCCGCCCATCAGGATGGGCGGGTGCGGCTTCTGCACCGGCTTCGGGTACGACCACAGCTTGTCGAAGCTGACGAACTTGCCGTGGTACTCCGCTTCGTCCCTGGTCCAGATCTCCTGCATGGCCGCGATCCGCTCGCGCAGGACCTTCCAGCGCGTGGCGAAGTCGGTCCCGTGGTGGGCCATCTCCTCCGCGTTCCACCCGCCGCCGATGCCGAAGAGCACGCGGCCGCGCGAGAGGTAGTCGAGGCTCGCGACCTCCTTGGCGAGCAGGATCGGGTCGCGCTCGATCACGAGACAGATGCCGGTGCCGAGCTTGAGCCGGGTGGTCACCGCCGCCGCCGCGGCCAGGCCCACGAACGGATCGACGGTGTGCCAGTACTCGCGCGGCAGGTCGGCCCCTCCCGGCCACGGGCTCTTGCGGCTCGCCGGGATGTGGGTGTGCTCGGGCACGAACAGCGACTCGAAGCCGCGGGCCTCGGTCTCGCGCGCGAGATCGTCGATGCGGATGGCGTAGTCGGTGGAGAACTGGAACACGCCGTATTTCATGGCTCGGCCGTCTCCTTGGAGACATCGGGGGGAGAGTCGGGGGGAAAGTCGGGACGGGGGTAGTACGGCCGCCCGCCCAGGGCCTTCACCTCGTCCTGGAAGGTGGTGGAATAGAATCGCTCCGCGTCGGTGAGCGCCCACGCCTGCCGCTTGTAGCACCACGACTCGGGCTCGAGGCGCTGCGCCTCCTTGAAGAACGGCACCGCGGCCTCCGCGTGCCCCTCGGCGTGCAGATGCTCGGCGAGCCGGAAGCAGGCGGCGGCCTGCGCCTGCGCGGCGCCGGGCAGGCCGAGCCGCGCACGGCGCGCGGCCGGTGGCCGCACGTGCGGGCTCGCCTCACCGCGGTCCACCCAGTCGCGGATCGCGTCCAGGTAGCGCGTCATGTCGAACTTGGTGTACGCGATGAAGCGGTTGTCCGCGAAGGCGACCTCGGCCGGCCGCACGATGCGGCCGCTCTCGTCGATCCACACCGCGCTCGGCACGTTGACGAGGTGATAGCGCGTGGCCAGGTCATAGTGCGCGTCGATCAGCGCGGGATGCGTCGGCTGCGCGGCGCGGATCCACTCGCCCGCCGCGGCCGCGCCCGCGCTGTCGAGCGCCACCGTGACCACGGTCAGCCCCCTCGGCGCGAGCTCGGCGTGGAGCGCCTGCCACCCGGGCAGGTCGAAGCGGCACCCTCACCACGACGCCCACGCGAGCAGGAAGACCTTGCGACCGCGGAAGTCCCGCAGCGACCAGACGCGGCCGTCCAGGTCGGGCAGCGTGAACTCGGGCGCGTCGAGCGAGCGCAGGCGGTCGCCGAGCGCCTCGTGCGACTCACCGATGGCCCAGACCCCGTGCGCGGGACTCGCCGCCACCGGGCGGCCGAGGTGACGCGCGAGCCCGCCGAGGTCGATCCGCGACGCCGAGCCGCTCCCCCGCACCCACGGAGCGCCCGGGGGCACCGGCACGCACGTGGCGTCCCGGCAGAGGCCCTCGGGCGTCCACTCCCATCCGGTCGTGCGGGCGAGCGCGTCCGGCGTGAGCCAGAGTGCCTCGCCCTCGATCGAGGCGTCGGTGACCCGGATGGCGTCGCTGCCGTGGAGAATGGTCGCGTTCATGGCGGTCCGTCCCGGGCACGGTGTTACCATGAATCCGCGATCAAGCCAACCGAGGGAGGTGCGCATGACGGTGAGAGCTCGCTCGATGCTGATGACGCTGGCGATCGCGGCGCTGGTCGGATCCGCTCACTCCTCCGCACCGGCGGCCGACCGCACCGAGGTGGACGCGGCGACCCAGCAGGTGGAGCGGGGCACCAGCCAGATCGGTCAGGGCAAGGTGCTGGAGGGCGCCGGCGAGACCGCCAAGGGAATCGGCAACACGGTCGTGGAGGG
Source organism: Candidatus Methylomirabilota bacterium (assembly GCA_035254745.1). Lineage (GTDB taxonomy): Bacteria > Methylomirabilota > Methylomirabilia > Rokubacteriales > CSP1-6 > CAMLFJ01. The sequence continues at coordinate 9,521 of DATFAJ010000576.1, forward strand.
CGCGAAGTACACCGGCCAGAAGCTCGGCGAGGCCGGGCACGCGGCCGCGCCCGAGGCCAAGACCGCGTGGGAGCGGACCAAGGAAGGCGCGGTCGCCTTCGGCTCGAGCGTCCGCGAGTTCTTCGGGTCCCTGTTCCGCTAGGGCCGGGCCCTAGCGGGCCCGCGGGGGCCGGGGCGGCTTGGCGAGGTAGGCCGCGAGCGCCGCTCCCTCGCGCTCCTGGAAGCGCACCGCGATGCGGAGCTGCTCCAGGTATTGCTCGAGCGTCTTGCCGCCGAGCACGATCTTGCGGCTGGCGAAGAACTCGCCCACCTCCCGCTCCCACTCGGGGCTGACCAGGGCGGTCACGCCCTCGTACATCCGCCGGTAGGCGCTGCCCGGGTACTGGCGGGCCATCGTCTCCCAGCTCGTCTCGAGATATTCCCAGGCCAGGCTCCGGCTGTACACGGAGACCAGGAGCGCCCGCATCAGGAAGGGCGCGTCCTGGCTGCGCACCTCGCCGCTCGTGGTCTTCTCGAGCGTGCGACGGATCAGCTCGGGCTGGCGGAACGCGGCGAGCGCGTAGAGGTAGCGCTGCTCCTCCTGCGGGCTGCGCGCGGCCTTGAAGCGCTGGAGGAACTCGTCGTATTCGCTCTCACCGCCGGCCGCGGCCACGATCGCGATGAGCGCGGGCAGCACGTCGGGATCGACCGCCGACTCGTCCTCCCGGTAGCGGGCGTAGAAAGAGCGCGCGCGCTCCTGGGTCGCCGGGTCGTTGCCCAGGGTCCCGAGGGTGCGCAGGAGGTCGCCGCGGAGCTGCCGCTCGAGCTCGTCCTCGCCCGGCTGGGCCTCCCAGCCGAGCCGCTCCACCGTCCCGGCCACCCGCTGGCGCACCAGCGCCTCGAGGTCGGGCCGCGCCGCGTCGGCGACGACCCGGTTGACATAGCTCCACGAGCCGATCAGCGCCGCCCACACGTTGCGATCGGTCTCCTCCCCGAAGCGCGCGGTCAGGTCGAGGTAGTCGGGTGAGGGCATGAGGCCGGCCTGGGCCAGGGCGAAGGCGTCGCTCACCAGGTTGAAGCGCTCGATGGGCGCGAGCTTCTTGAGCGAGCCCGCCATCTTCCGCAGGAGCGGCGCCGCGTACTGCACCCGGTAGAAGCCGTGCCCGCCCGCGTTGACGACCACCCAGTCGGGCGCGGCGGGGAGCGCGACCGCGAGGTCCTCGTCGCCGAGAAGCACCGGCTTGTCCACGAAGCCGCGCTTGACCGAGGCGCGCACCCGCACCGGGATCTTCCAGCGCTCGGGGGCGGTGCCCTCGGCCGGGAGGTACGTGAAGCGGCGCTGGGAGAGCTTGATCCCGGTGCCGTCGGGCTCGACGATCACGAGCGGGTAGCCGGGCCGGAAGATCCAGCCGTCCATCACCTCCGGGATCGGCAGCCGCGCGGCGTCGCCCAGGGCCTTCCAGAGATCGGTGGTCTCCGCGTTGCCGAGCCGATGGCGCTCGAGATACAGCCGGACCCCGTCGCGGAACACGTCCCCCGACAGGTGTTGCTCGAGCATGCGCAGGACGGAGGCGCCCTTCTCGTAGGTGAGCAGGTCGAACATCGCCTCGCAATCGCGTGGCGCCCGCACCTCGAACTCGATCGGCCGCGTGTTGTGGAGGCCGTCCACCCCCATCGCGGCGGCGCGCGACACCCCGAAGGTGGTCCACCGCTTCCACTCCGGCTTCCACGCGTCGACCGCCAGCAGCTCCATGAAGGTGGCGAAGGCCTCGTTGAGCCAGATACCGTTCCACCACAGCATGGTCACCAGGTCGCCGAACCACATGTGGGCGATCTCGTGCGCGACCACGTCGGCGACCCGCTCGCGCTCGGCGTGAGAGGCGGCCGCCTCGTCGACCAGGAGCGCGGTCTCGCGATAGGTGATCGCGCCCAGGTTCTCCATCGCGCCCGCCGCGAAGTCGGGGATCGCGAGCATGTCGAGCTTGTCGCCCGGGTACGGCAGGCCGTAGTAGCGCTCGAAGAAGTCGAGCGCGAAGGCGCCGATGTCCAGCGCGAAGCGGGCGAGGTGCAGCTTGCCCGGCACGCACCACACGCGGAGCGGCGTGGGGCCGACCATCACCGCCTCCGTGGCCTCGAGCTCGCCCACCACGAACGCCACGAGGTAGGTCGACATCCGGATGGTGTCCGCGAAGGCCACCGCCTTCTTGCCCGGCCCGGCGGGCGACTCGCCGGTCACCCGGGTGTTGGACACCGCCACCAGCGAGTCCGGGATCACCAGGGTGACGCCGAAGACCGCCTTGCACGCCGGCTCGTCCCAGCACGGGAAGCCGCGCCGCGCGTCGGTGGCCTCGAACTGGGTGGCCGCGATGGTGTGCGAGGCGCCCGCCGCGTCCTTGTACGTGCTGCGGTAGAAGCCGTGGAGGCGATCGTTGAGGATCCCGGTGAACGTGAGGGTGAGCCGGTGCTCGCCGGGCGGGATCGGGCTCGGGAACGCGAGCCGGGCCCGCTCCGCGGCCTCGTCGAGGCTGGCGCTCCCCTCGACGGTCTGGCCGTCCGCGGTGTGCACGCTCGCCGACCGGATCACCAGCTCCGCCGCGTTGAGCAGGATCTCGCTCACCGGCTCGGACACCGTGATCGCGATCGTCTCGTGGCCCGCGAACGTGGCCGCCTCGAGGTCGGGCTCGAGACGGATGTCGTAGCGGGAGGGCACCACCGTCGTCGGCAGTCGGTAGTCCATGCCGGGGAAAGGATACCATCAGGCCCTCACCCGGACCGCCCGACTTGTGCCGCGGGCGCGGCGAATCCGCGGTCAGCGTGCCGCCGCGAGGGGGTCCGGCGCCACCCAGATCGCCGCGCCCAGGGCGAGGAGCCGACCGCCCGCGTCGAAGATCGCGGTGCCCGCGTAGTGCCGGCGGCTGCCCGCGCGCGGGTCCGGGGCGGGCGCGCGCCAGCCCATCACGATCAGGGGGTGGCGCCCGTCCACCGGCTCGCGGATCTCCACCTGCAGGGTCCCGGTGTTGATCGGGCCGGGCAGCGCCCAGCCTCCCGGGCAGTCCAGCGCCGACCAGACGAACTCGCGGCGGAGGCGACCGGCCTCGTCGAGGAGCGCGGGATCCGGCCGCCACCCCGCCACCCGGACCTGCCCGCGCTCCGGCGCGTCGCCGGGCAGCGGGCCCGCGAAGAGGCGCATGCCGTCGCCGGGCGCGCGGCGATGACCGCACACGAAGCACTCCGGGAAGGCGTGCAGGACCGAGCCGTCGTCGAGGCACGCCTCGAACCGGCGCGACGCCTCGAGCGCGACGTCGAGCGGCGGCGGCACCGGCGGATGCACCGCGAGCCGCTCCGCCGACGAGCGCGCCACCAGCGCGCCGTCGTCGAGCACCTCCACGGTCCCGGCCGCGAGCCGCACCGCGAGCGGCCGCTCGAGCGGGACCCCGGCGCGCGCCCGGATCTCGATGGTGGCGGCCGCGGGGGCGGCGCCCGCGACGAGCCCGCAGAAGTAGCCGCCGTTGGCCGTCGCCACGCCGGTGTCGGGGCCGCGGAAGCGGCGGGCGACGACGATCGTGCGGTCGGGCATGACCGCCATCGTCTCACGCCGCGCGCTCCGGCCGGGCCTTGACAGCCCGCGCGGCCAGGCGCGACACTCGGCGCCGTGCCTCTCACCAGCCTCACGGACCGGACCGCGGTGGTCACCGGCGGAGCCAGCGGCATCGGCCGCGCGCTCTCCCTGCTCTTCGCCCGCGAGGGCGCGAACGTGGTGGTCGCCGACCTCGACGAGGCCGGCATGGCCGAGACGGTGGCCGGAGTGACCCGGGCCGGCCGGCGCGGGCTGGCGGTGAAGACCGACGTGAGCCGGCTCGCCGACGTCCAGGCCCTGGCCGACCGCGCGTTCGGCGAGCTCGGCGCGGTCCACGTGGTGTGCAACAACGCGGGCGTCGCGCTGTGGGGTGGGCTCGAGTCGGTGACCCACAAGGACTGGGAGTGGGCGATGGGCGTCAACCTCTGGGGCGTCATCCACGGGGTGGAGGCCTTCGTGCCGCGCATGATCGCGGGCAAGCAGCCCGGCCACGTCGTCAACACCGCGTCGATGGCCGGCCTCATCGCCTCGCAGGGCCTCGGGATCTACAACACCACGAAGTACGCGGTGGTCGGGCTCTCCGAGACCCTGCAGAAGGATCTGCGGGGCTACGACATCGGCGTCTCGGTCCTCTGTCCGATGGGCGTGCACACCCAGATCCGGCACAGCGAGCGCAACCGTCCCGCCGCGCTGCGGAACGCGCCGACGGAGCGCGACGGCCGCGCGGTCGAGCTGATCGGCCGCTACCTGCCCCCGGAGCACGTCGCCGAGCGCGTCCTGCGGGCCATCTACGCCAACCGCCTCTACGTCATCACCCACGAGGAAGGCCTGACCCCGCTCAAGCGCCGCTTCGAGCGCATGGCCCAGGCGATCGAGGAGTCGAGATGAAGTTCTCGGTGATCGAGGGCTGGGGGAAGCTGCCCGACGGCTGGGCGTATCACGAGGTGGCCGGGGTGGCGGTCGACAAGCAGGACCGCGCGTTCGTGTTCACGCGGGGCGAGCACCCGGTCATCGTCTTCGATCGCGACGGCAACTTCCTGCGCTCGTGGGGCGAGGGCGTGATCCGCCGCGCCCACGGCATCACCATCGACGCCGACGACATGGTGTGGCTCACCGACGATCTCCACCACACCGTGCGCAAGTTCACCCCGGAGGGCAAGCACGTCCTGACCATCGGCGACCCCGACAAGCCGGCCGAGCTGCAGGGCGGCAAGCCCTTCAACCGGCCGACCCACGTGGCGATCTGCCCCAAGAGCGGCTTTCTCTTCGTCTCCGACGGCTACGGCAACTCGCGCGTGCACAAGTACTCGCCCGACGGCAAGCACGTGATGTCCTGGGGCGAGCCGGGCACCGATCCCGGCCAGTTCAACCTGCCCCACAACCTGGTGACCGACCGCGACGGGCTCGTCTACGTGGCGGACCGGGAGAACCACCGGGTGCAGATCTTCGACGGCAAGGGCGGCTACCAGGGTCAGTGGAACAACCTCCACCGCCCGTGCGGACTCTTCGCGGATCGCGGCCACGGCCTCTTCTTCGTGGGCGAGCTCGGCTCCGGGATGCCGGTGACCGCGAAGACGCCCAACCTCGGGCCGCGCGTGAGCGTGCTCGACGCCAAGGGCCAGCGGGTGGCCCGCTTCGGGGGGCAGTTCGCGAGCGAGAAGCCGGGCGAGTTCATCGCACCCCACGGCCTGGTGGTCGACTCGCGCGGGGACGTGTACGTCGGGGAGGTCTCCTGGACCGGCTACGGGCAGTTCCTCAACCCGCCGCGGGTGATGCGCTCCTTCCAGAAGTTCCGGCGCGCCGACTAGCTCGCCTCGCGGATCGGCAGGAAGCGGGCGGTCGCCTTCGCGACCACCTCGCGCGTCTCCCAGTCCTCGATCGTGGCCTCCAGATCGATGTACTTCCCCCAGTCGCGCACCGCGCGCCCGCGCCCGAGCAGCGGCCGCTCGATCGGGGTGCCGCGGACGTAGCGGACGTTGAGCTCGCCGGTCACGTAGAGCCGTCCGGTCCGGCTGACCGCGGCGCCGGCCAGGATCTCGTCGAGGTAGGCGGCCACGATCCCGCCGTGGGCGGCGCCGGGCGGGCCCTCGAAGCGGCGCGGGATCACGATCGGCGCGAGCACCCCGCCCTCGGCCTCGAAGGTCCGGACCCGGAGGCCGATGTCGTGCTCCGGGCCGCACCCGAAGCAGCCGTGGAAGCTCGAGCGGGGGCCGCTGAACTTCACCTCGGGCAGCGGCGCGAACCGCTCGACGAACGGCGCGGGCAGCGGAGGGTCGTGGCTCATCCGAAGTAGCTCCGGACGAGCGGAGCCCACGACTCGAGCGGCCGCGTCACCTGCCCCGCGACCTTGGCCCCGTCGTCCCATCGGCGCAGCCGCAGGGCGTCGGCGAGCCAACCGTGCCCGCTGAGGCGGGCAATTTCCTCCGTACTCATGAGCCCCCCTTGGAGCGTGAGCGTGTGCTGCGAGGCGGGCGAGAGCGTGGCGTGGTATCCGGGATCGGTGGAGCAGAGGTACCGCTTGGCGTCCGCGTGCATGCGCACGAGCCACGCGACGCGCTCCGGGACGTAGGGAGCGATCAGCTCCGCCCCGATCTCGTGATGGCCGCGGGTTCCCGGCCGGGCCCCGCCGACGCGGTCGAAGACCAGGGCCGGGTCCACCACGACCCGGCCCACGTCGTGGAGCAGGCAGGCGAGCGTGAGGTGCTCGTCCGCACCCGCGGCGGCCGCGAGCTCGGCGCATTGCAGCGCGTGGGCCAGCTCCGACACCGGCTCGCCGCCGTAGCGGCGGGCGCCCGCGTGCGCCATGGCCTCCAGGAGGCGGCCGGTCATGGGGTCGCTCGGGCGCATGTCGATCTGGAGTATACTCGGCGCGCGGTAGCGACGACCACCACGATGGAGCGAAAAGGAGAGCGGCGATGGCGGTGACGGTCAAGGTGATCACGGACGGCCCCCTGATGGTGAAGGGCGAGTGCGAGATGCAGGACGGCCAGGGCGCGACGATGCCGCCCAAGGGCGGCGACACCATCTTCCTCTGCCGGTGCGGCAACTCGGCCAACAAGCCCTACTGCGACGGCGCGCACAAGAAGGTCGGCTTCAAGGGCTAGGCCGGTCGCAGCAGGCGCCCCGCGATCCCGAACGCCGCGACGCCCACCAGGGCGATGAAGATCGGCGTGCGGGCCTCGCCCAGCACCCCGCAGATCAGCGGGCCGAGGAAGATCGCGCCGTCGACGCCCACCCGGTAGACGCCGGTCCGCCAGCCGAGCCGCGCGAGGTCGGTGTGGTCCCGGATCACGCCGAGCGGCAGCATCCACCCCGCCATCCCGAGGCCGAAGAGCGCGCAGCCGAGCCCCACCAGGGGCAGTGAGCCCAGCCCCACCGCGAAGAGGCCAACTCCCAGGACGGCCGCCACGCCCGCCAGCACCGGGGGCCGACCCACCCGGTCGGCGAGCCAGCCCACCGGGAGCAGCACCGCCAGGTCCACGAGCTGGGCCAGCGACAGCAGGCCGGAGACGCCGGCGCGATCGAGCCCGAACTCGCGCGTGCCGCGCAGCGGGATCACGAACTGGCTCACCGCCGACCAGGCCAGCGCCATGATCACGCCGAGCGCGAACATCAGGCGCACGAGCGGGGGCAGCGAGCTGCGCCGGGGCGGCGCCGCGACGACCGGGTCCGCGTCCGTCACCGCGCGCGGCCGCGCGCCGAGACGCGCGGGGAAGTAGCGGGCCAGCACGAGGGCCGCGGGGAGCGCCACCAGCGCCGGCGTGGTGGCCGCGAGCAGCGTGACGTTCCAGCGCCAGCGCTCGGGCAGCAGGCCGACCAGGAC
>DATFAJ010000577.1:0-4684 GCA_035254745.1 Candidatus Methylomirabilota bacterium
TGCCCCGACGACCGGAAGTTCCAGCTGGTGGCCGAGCTGGCGCGCGAGTTCAAGAGTCGCTACGAGACCATCGACATCGACGGCGTCCGCATCATCTTCCCCGAGGGCTGGGGCCTCGTGCGCGCGTCCAACACGAACCCCTACCTCACCCTGCGCTTCGAGGGCCGCACCGCCGCGGCGGTCGAGCAGATGATGCAGATCGTCTACGACGCGCTCCGCCGCTACCCCTACGTCACCCTCCCGCGGTAACCCTCTCCCCTCCGGGGAGAGGGCAGGGTGAGGGGGCGGGGGGTGAGGGGCCGGGTGGTGAGGGGGCGCTACCCGAGCGCGAGCCGCACCGCCTCCCCGAGCCCGCGCGCGACGCGGCAGTCCCGCGGCCCCCAGAAGCCGCCCGGGTCGAGCAGGATCCCGTCGAGCCCGGCCGCGCGCGCGCCCAGCACGTCCACCGAGTAGAGATCGCCCACGTAGACCGCGTCGGCGGCGTCCACCCCGGCCGCACGCAGGCCCAGCTCGAAGATGCGCGGATCCGGCTTCTCCACGCCCACCACCGACGAGTCGATGATGAAGTCGAGATCCGCGGCGAGCCCGGTCTCCTCCAGGATGGCCCGGACCGAGCCGTTCGAGTTCGAGATCACTCCCGCCACGAGGCCCGCCTCCCGCACCCGACGCACCGCCTCGAGCGCCTCGGGATCGGCCCGGTTCCAGAGCCCCACCGGCAGGTTGTAGCCGCTGCGCCAGCGCGCGATGGCCTCGATCTCGGCCTCCTCGGTGACGGCCAGGTGCTCGAGCAGGTACCGCAGGTAGCGCCCGTGGGTGATCGTGCTCTCGGTCGAGCTGCCCGGCGCGAGGTGCGGGTCGAGCCGCACCCGCGCCCGCAGCTCCGCCTCCTCCACCTGGTCCCGGCTCACCGGGCGGCCGCGCGCCACGAGCTGCTCGGCGATGATCCCGTAGTTCATCCGCAGCAGGGTGTTGCCGGCGTCGAAGATCACGGCGCGCACGGACTCATTATAATGAGGCCGCCCATGAACGCCGCCCGGCTCCTCCTCGCCGCGACCGCGTGGGCCGACCACGGCGGGCCGCCGCGCCCCGAGAGCGCGAGCCCGCTGCTGGTGGGCCTGCTCTCCGGGCTCCTCGCCCTCGCGGCGGGCGTGCTGCTCGTGGTCATCGTGATGCGGCTCACCCGCCGGTCGGGCTCGGTCCGCGACTCCCGATGATCGCGCTCGGCGTCGCGGCGCGCTGGCTGCACCTGGCCGCCGGGCTCGGGCTCGTGGGCCTGGTGACCGCCACGCTGCTGGCCGGACGCAGCGACCGGCCGACCGCGCTCGCGTGGGAGGCGCGCACGCTCCGCTGGGCCCGCGGCCTGGTGGGGCTCGTGCTGCTCTCCGGGCTCGCCACGCTCGCGCATCAGTCGACGGTGGTCACCGGGCGCGCGGGCGCCGCGCTGCAGATCGGCGAGTGGGCGCGCCTGCTCGGCCACAGCCAGTTCGGCACGGTGTGGCTCGTGCGCCACGGCGTGCTGCTGCTCCTGGCCGCGCTGCTCCTGCTGCGGGAGCGCGAGGAGTCCACCGCCGACCGGCTGGCCCTGCGCGCGGAAGCCGGGCTCCTCGCCGCCGTCGGCGCGGCGGCGATGGCGTGGGCCGGGCACGCCGCCGCGGTGGAAGGCGTCGGGCTCCCGGCCGCGCTGCTCGACGCGCTCCATCTCCTCGCCGCCGGGGCGTGGCTCGGCGCGCTCCCGCCGCTCGCCGCGCTGCTGCGCACAGCCGCGCGCGCGGAGGGCGCGGACGCGCGGCCCTTCGCGGTGCTCGCGGTGCGCGCCTTCTCGCGCCTGGCCCTGGCCGTCATGATCCTGCTCGTCGCCACCGGCCTCGCCAACACCTGGTTCCAGGTGGGCAGCGTGCCCGCGCTGGTCGGCACGCCGTACGGGTGGCTGCTGCTCGCGAAGGTCACCCTGCTGGTCCCGATCCTCCTCCTCGCCCGGCACAACCGGCGCCGCCTGCTGCCGCGGCTCGGGGGCGACGGGGACACGGCGGGGCGCCCCGCGATGGCGCGGCTCGGGCGCTTCGTGGCCGCGGAGGCCGGGCTCGGGCTGCTGATCCTGCTGCTGACCACCGGGCTCTCGCTCTCGCCGCCCGCGGTGCACGATCCGGTCTGGTGGCCGTCCTCCCAGCGCTACGCCTGGGACGTGGCCACCGCGCTGCCGGGCGGCGCGACCCGCGTGCTCGTCGGCGTCCAGGTCGTGTTCCTGGGGATACTGGCCCTCGTGGTGGGCCTGCTGCTCCGGGCGTGGCGCGTGCTCCTGATCGGCGCGGGCGGGCTCGCGGTCGTCGTGGGCCTCTGGGTCGCGCTGCCCCCGATGGCGGTCGACGCCTATCCCACGACCTTTCGCCGCTCCGCGGTCCCGTACCACGCGGTCTCGGTGGCGAGCGGCGCCGCCCTCTTCCGCACCCACTGCGCCACCTGCCACGGCGCCGGGGGGCGTGGCGACGGGCCGGGCGGCGCGGGCCTGCCGCGCCTGCCCGCCGACCTGACCGCCCCGCACACCGCGCAGCACACCGCGGGCGACATGTTCTGGTGGCTCACCCACGGCATCCCCGCGGGCGGCATGCCGTCCTTCGACGGCGTGCTCTCCGAGGAGGAGCGCTGGGACCTGATCAACTTCATCCGCACGCTCGCGGCCGGCGAGCAGGCGCGACAGATGACCGCGCTGGTGCCGCCCGGACGCCCGTGGCTCGTGGCCCCGGATCTGGCGATCGTGGTCGGCCCCGCCCCGCCGCGCAGCCTCAAGGATCTGCGCGATCGCTGGATGACCCTGCTCGTGCTCTTCACGCTGCCCGAGTCCCGGGCGCGCCTCGCCGAGCTCGCCGAGGCCTACAACACCCTGCAGGCGCTCGGCACCGAGGTCGTGGCGGTGCCGCTGGGCGACGGTCGCGACATCATCCGCCGCCTCGGCGGTCGGCCGCCCATCCTCTTCCCGGTGATCACCGACGGCGCGGGCGACATCGCCACGACCTACACGCTGCTCGCGCGCGGCTTCGCGTCCGCCGCCGCCGGGCGCGCCGCCCCGCCGCTCCACGCCGAGTTCCTGATCGACCGGCAGGGCTACATGCGCGCGCGCTGGCTGCCCGGCTCGCCCGGCCCCGCCTGGGACCGGCCGGCGACGCTGACCGACCAGATCCAGCTCCTCGACAAGGAAACGCCGGCCGGGCCGGCGCCCGACGAGCACGTACACTAGGGCCGCGATGCGATTGTGGCGGGTCGTGGTGCTCGTCAACCTGGCCCTCGGCGTCGGGCTCATGCTGGGCTACCTGGCGTGGGGCCGCGAGAGCACGCGCCTGGCCGGAGAGCTCGAGCGCGCGCGCGGCGGGCAGGTGGTGGCGGGCGTCGCGCGCACCTGGCAGGCGCGCGGGGTGGTGCGCGCGGTGCTCCCCGAGCTCAACGTGGTGGTGCTCACCCACGAGGACCTGGTCGGCTACATGGGCTCGATGACCATGGGCTTCCGCGTCCACGATCCCAAGCTCTACGAGGGGCTCGACATCGGCGACACGGTCCGCTTCACGCTCACCGGCGTGCCGCCAAACGTGGAGATCACCGCGCTCGCGAAACAGGCCCCGTGATGCGGGGCTATCGCGAGGTGTCACCGATCCGGCTCGGCCTCGCGCTCGCCCTCGCGACGGGGCTCGCGCTCACCCCGGTCGCCGAAGCCGCGCACGGCGGCGCGCCGAGCGTGGCCTTCACCGAGCCCGACTACCTCAAGTGGCTGATCGACTCCCGCCAGCCGGTGGTGGTGATCGACCTCCGCCCGGCGGCCGAGTACGCGGCGGGGCATCCGCCGGGCGCGCGCTCGGTGCCGATGGCGGAGCTGGATCGCCGCTTCCGCGAGATCCCCACCACGCCCATGGTGGTGCTCTACTGCCGCTGCTCGCTCGAGGAGGCCGCCACCGCCTACGCCTTTCTCGAGACCCGTGGTTACCTGAACCACGTCGTGCTGCAGGAGGGCCACGAGGGCTGGGCCCGCCGGCGCTTCCCGCTCGTGAAGTAGCCGCTCTACTTCTTCCCGGTCGGCCACTGGCCCATCTGCACGCGCGCGATCGGCGCGTACTTGCCCCCGCCCGCGGGCTTGAAGATCGAGGCCTCGCCCTCCTTGACCTCGAACCAGTCCTTGCCGAAGGCGTCGAGGATGTTCGGCTTGTGCGTGACCACGAGGGTGTTGGTGCCCGGATCCGGCGCGGTGCCGACCAGGGCCCGGAGCGCCTGGGTCCGGCGGTTGTTCTCGTCCGGGCTCACCACCAGACCGCCCTCGGTCACGTCGAGGGTGGCCTGGGGCTCCTTGCCCCCGACCAGCCGCGCGGTCTCCACCGCGCGGTTGAACCGGCTCGAGTACGACTTGCCGATCGGCACCCCGACCGCCTTGAACAGGTCGCCGATCGCCTTCGCGTCCGCGCGGCCCTTGTCGTTCAGCTGTCGCTGCTTGGCGACGTTGTCGAGGTCGAGCGGGTCGGGTGGATCCCCGGGCTGCCTTCGCGGAAAGCATGATACCCGAGGTGCGGTCCACCGATGTTGCACGTGAGCGCGGTCCCGTGATCTAGTACCGAGTAGTGATGCCGTCGCGCCTGCACCACCCCGTCCGGATCGCCGCCGCCGCGCTGGTGCTGGCGCTGGTCGCGATCGCGGTGCCGCTCAAGGC
>DATFAJ010000578.1:0-8903 GCA_035254745.1 Candidatus Methylomirabilota bacterium
CTCCCCGCGGGCCAGCACCGTGATGGTGTCGGAGAGATGCTCCACCACGTTCAGGTTGTGCTCCACCATCAGCACGGTGCGGTTCCTGGCCACCTGCTTGATCAGGGCCGAGATGCGGTCCACGTCGTCGTGGGCCATCCCGGCGGTCGGCTCGTCCAGCAGCATCATCTCCGGCTCGAGGGCGAGCGTGGTTGCGATCTCGAGCGCGCGCTTGCGCCCGTAGGGCAGCTCGACCGCGGGGGTCCCCGCCACGCCCTGGAGCCCCACCGCGGCGAGCAGCTCGAGCGCGCGCCCCCGCAGGTCGTCGAGCACGCGCTCCGATCGCCAGAAGTCGAAGGAGCGGCCCCGGCGGCGCTGGAGCGCGATGCGCACGTTCTCGAGCGCGGTGAGGTGCGGGAACACCGCCGAGATCTGGAAGGAGCGCACCAGGCCGAGCCGGGCGATCTCGGCGGGCCGGCGCCCGGTGATGTCGCGCCCGTTGAACGTGATCTGTCCGCTGGTCGGGACCAGGAAGTGGGTCAGCAGGTTGAAGCAGGTGGTCTTGCCCGCGCCGTTGGGGCCGATGAGGGCGTGGATGGTGCCGCGGCGCACCCGCAGGCTCACGTCGCGCACCGCGATGAACCCGCGGAACTCCTTGGTGAGCCCGCGGGTCTCCAGGATGAGGTCGTCGGCCATCGGCTAGGGCCGGCGCGTTCCCGACGGCGGCGGCGGATAGAAGCGCGCGTCCCGGCGCTCGTCCCAGGCCCGGTTGGCCTCGTCCATCTCCCAGGACGCCATGCACTCGCTCTGGGCCCGCACCACGTCCTCGATCAGCTCCCGCGGATCGCGGTGGAAGGAGGCGTGCAGCAGGCGCTTGGCGTGTCCGGTCGCGGTGCGCGAGGAGTGGAACGCCTTCTCGACGATCCCGGCCAGGGTCGCGTCCACCGCCGCGGGCTCGACCACCCAGTTGACCAGGCCCATGGCCAGAGCCGCCGCGGGGGTCACGTGGTCGTTGAGCAGGGTCAGCTCCTTCGCGCGCCCGAGCCCCACGATGCGGGCCAGGCGGAGGATCGACCCGTCGGGGATGAGGCCGTGGCGGGTGGCGCCGAGGCCCAGCACCGCGTCGGTGGTGGCCAGGCGCAGGTCGCAGGCCACCGCGAGCTGCAGCCCGCCCCCGATCGAGTAGCCGTGCAGCACCGCGACCGTGAGCTTGTCCATGTCCTCGAGACGGTTGAGGGCGCGGATCCAGTTGCGGTAGAACGCCTCGCCGATCCCCCCCGCCGACAGCACCGTGCGGTCCATGCCCGAGCAGAAGGCGCGGCCCGCGCCCCGGACCACCACGACCCAGACGCCCTCGTCCCGGGCCGCGGCCTCCACCGCCTGGGCCAGCTCGGCGGACAGCGCGAGGTCGAGCGCGTTCAGCACCCGCGGCCGGGAGAGCGTGATGGTCGCGACGCCGTCCCGCGCCTCGTAGGCCACCCGCGCCTCGCCCACGGCTAGCTCCGGGCCCCCAGGATCTCGCGGGCGATGACCATGCGCTGGATCTCCGACGTCCCCTCGCCGATCTCGGTGAGCTTGGCGTCGCGGAAGATCCGCTCGATGGGGAACTCGGTGATGTAGCCGGCGCCGCCGTGGATCTGCAGCGCCTTCGTGGCCGCCTTCATCGCGACCTCGGAGGCGAACACCTTGGCCATGGAGGCGGCCACCTTGGCCGGCCGGCCCGCGTCCTTGAGGGCGGCCGCGCGCAGGGTGAGCAGGCGGGCCGCCTCCACCTCGGTGCCGATCTCGGCGATCATGCCCTGCAGCCCGTTGAACTCGGCCAGGGTACGACCGAAGGCGGACCGCTGCTTCATGTACTTGACCGCCTCGTCGAGCGCCCCCTGGGCGATGCCCACCGCCATGGCGGCCATCGCGACCCGCCCGCCCTCCAGCACCTGCATGGTGTTCACGAAGCCCCGATCGCGCTCCCCGCAGAGCGCACTCGCCGCGACGCGCACGTTGTCCAGGTGGAGCTCGGCGGTGTTGGAGGCGTGCAGCCCGAGCTTGCGGTAGGGCTTCCCGGCGCTGAAGCCGGGGGTGCCCCGGTCCAGGATGAACGCGGAGATGCCCTTGTTGCCGCGCGCCGGATCGGTCACCGCCATCACCACCGCCACCTCCGACACGCTCGCGTTGGTGATGAAGGCCTTGCTGCCGTTGAGCACGAAGTGCTCGCCCTCCTGGACCGCCCGCGTGCGCATGGCCGCCGCGTCGGAGCCCGAGCCCGGCTCGGTGAGGCCCCAGGCCCCGAGCGCCTCGCCGCGCGCCAGCCGCGGCAGGTACCGGGCCTTCTGCTCGGCGGAGCCGAACAGCGTGATGTGGTTCGTGCAGAGCGAGTTGTGGGCCCACATCGTGATGCCCACCGAGGCGTCCACCCGGTTCAGCTCCTCGACGGCCAGGGCGTAGGAGACGTAGTCGAGCGCGGCGCCCCCGTACTCCTCGGGCACGAGCGCCCCGAGCAGCCCGGTGCCCGCGAGCTTGGCGAGGATCTCGTGCGGGAACTCCTGGGCCTCGTCGAAGCGGTGGATCACCGGCGCCACCTCGCGCACCGCGAAGTCGCGGGCGAGGGCGCGCACCTCCTGCTGCTCGGGCGTCAGGGCGAAGTTCATCGCTCGCGCCGCGCCACCAGGATCGCCACCGGGTACGCGAAGTGGATGGCCCCGTCGATGCGGCGGGCCCCGACCCCCAGCGCGTCGTCGGCCAGCGACTCCGCGAAGAGCGCCCGGATCCGGTCCGCGTCGCCCGGCTCGGGGAACGAGCGCGACAGCAGGCCCTCCACCTCGGACCGCAGCTCGCACCGCGTGACCGCCGGCGCGGGCAGGCCGGCCGCCGCGAACAGGCCGCTCAGCTCGGCGAGGGACAGGGCGCGCGCGTGCGAGGGGTCCCGCAGCTTCTCCATCCGGTTGAACGCGGCGGCCCGCGCGGGATCCGGCGAGACCGCCGCGTCCGCCACCACCACGCGGCCCCCGGGGGCGCACACCCGGACCATCTCGCGCAGCACCGCCCCGGGGTCCGGGAAGTGGTGGAACGCGAACCGCGAGACCACCAGGGAGAAGACCCCGTCCTCGTAGGGCAGCGGCCGCACGTCGCCGACGGTCAGGGTCACGTTGGCGAGCCCGCGCTCGCGGACGAGCGCCCGGGCCCGGTCGATCATGGCGGGGGTGAGGTCGATGCCGGTGACGTGACGGGCGACCCGCGCGAAGGCCGCCGCCACCAGCCCGGGCCCGCAGGCCACGTCGAGCACGGAGTCGGCCGGGCCGGCCCCGCTCGCGGTCACGAGCAGGCGCAGCGCCTCCTCGTCACGGACCCCCGGCGCGGTCGAGAAGGGCACCGCCTGCCGCGTGAACTGATCGAGGATGGCCTCGCGATTGTCCGGCTGAGGCATCGGGCTCGGCGCGGCTAGACGGTCGCCCGGATGTTCTCGCGAACGAACCGGATGATGTCCTGGGTGGAGGTCCCCGGGGTGAAGAGCTCCTTGACCCCGAGGGCCTTGAGGGCCTGGATGTCGTCCTGGGGAATGATGCCGCCCCCGAAGACCGCGATGTCGTCGGCGCCCTTTTCCTTGAGCAGGTCGAGCACGCGGCCGAAGAGGTAGTTGTGGGCCCCCGAGAGCACCGAGAGCCCGATGGCGTCCACGTCCTCCTGCACCGCGGTGGCCACGATCTGCTCGGGCGTCTGGTGCAACCCGGTGTAGATCACCTCGAAGCCCGCGTCCCGCAGGGCCCGCGCCACGATCTTCGCTCCGCGGTCGTGCCCGTCGAGACCGGGCTTGGCCACCAGCACGCGGATCTTTCGCTCGGCCATGGTCATTCCCCGTTTGAGCGCAGGAGCGCGCGAATGCGCTCGCCCGCCTTCATGATCTGGTCCCGGTGGCCGGGCACCATCTTCCAGTCGAAGCCCTTGCCGTCGTTGGCCCAGCGCGGGATGAGGTGCAGGTGGAAGTGCAGCACCGACTGGAAGGCGGCGGCGCCGTTGGCCTGGAGCATGTTGAGCCCGTCCGGCGCGAGCGCCTCGCGGATGGCCCGCGCCACCTGCTGGGCGGTCGCGATCACGGCGTGCAGGTCCTCGAGGTCCGCCTCGAAGAGGGAGGCCGCGTGCGCCTTGGGAATGACGAGGCAGTGCCCGGGACCGAGCGGGTTGATGTCCATGAAGGCCAGGGTCCGGTCGTCCTCGAAGACCTTCATCGAGGGAATCTGCCCGTCGCGGATCTTGCAGAAGACGCAGTCGGTCATCGCGGCCCTCCCACCGGCCCGGCGCTTCGCCCGGCCACCTGGGCCAGGACGTCCTCCATCCGCCGACCGAAGATCTGCGGCGGCTCCACCCCGGCCAGGGCCAGGTGGCAATCGAGCTGGCTCCGATGATGGACCTCGTGCTCCACCATCGCCATCAAGAACCGCCACGCCTTCACCGCGGCGCCGTCGAGGTCGCGGCGCGGGCTCGCGAGCGCGCGGTCGTCGAGCCCGGCCAGCCTCGCCATCTCGTCCCGGTGCACCGACTCGAGCCGGGCCCGCGTCTCTGCGTGGCCCAGCGCGGGCCCCGGGTCCAGGTCCTCGGTGAACCGGTCCTCCACCACCTTGGTCACGAAGAATCGCTCGGCCCCCGCCAGGTGCCGCACGATCTCCCCGCACGTCATCTCGCCCGGCCGCGGGGCCCAGTCGAGGAGCTCGGGCCCGACCCGGTCGACGGCGACCCAGGTCCGGCGGCGCACGCCGTCCCAGTAGCGGGCGAACTCGGCGACCGAGCCGATCATCGCGTCGCGACCGGCCGGCCGCTCAGATCGCGAGCGTCCAGCCGTCCGGGTCCGGCGCCTTGCCGTACTGGATGGCCACGATGGCGTCGTAGAGCCGCTGGGTGAGCGGGCCGATCTTGCCTCCGTTGATCACCATCTTCTTGCCCTTGTAGGCCAGCTCGCCCACCGGCGAGATGACCGCGGCGGTCCCGGTGCCCCAGACCTCCTCCAGCTTGCCCCGACCGTGGGCCTCCACCACCTCGTCGATCGAGACCTGGCGCTCGCTCACCTGGAGCCCCCACTTGCGCATGAGGGCGAGCGCGGAGTCGCGCGTCACGCCGGGCAGGATGGTCCCGGTCAGCGGTGGGGTGATGATCTCATCGCCGATCTTCACCATGATGTTCATGGTGCCGACCTCGTCGAGGTACTTGCGGTGCACCCCGTCGAGCCAGAGCACCTGGGTGAAGCCCTCGTGCTTGGCCTCGTCGCTCGCGTAGAGGCTGGCCGCGTAGTTGCCGGAGGTCTTGGCGGAGCCCATGCCGCCGTCGACCGCGCGGACGTACTTGTCGACCACCAGGATCTTCACCGGCGCCATGCCCTCCGGGTAGTACGCGCCCACCGGGGACAGGATGACGAAGTAGATGTAGGACTTGGCCGGCCGCACGCCCAGGAACGGCTCGCTCGCGATGACGGTGGGCCGGATGTAGAGCGAGGTGCCCACCGTGCTCGGCACCCAGTCCCGGTCCACGTCGACCAGCCGGACGAGCGACTGCAGGGCGAGGTCCGGATCGATCGGCGGGATGCAGAGCCGCCGGGCCGAGTTGTTCATCCGCTCCACGTGCTTCTGCGGGCGGAAGAGGCGAATCTTGCCGTCGACCCCGCGGAAGGCCTTGAGGCCGTCGAAGATGGCCTGGGCGTAGTGCAGCACCGCGGTGGCCGGGTCCAGGGAGAGCGGCCCGTACGGCTCGACGCGCGGGTCGTACCAGCCCTTCTCCTCCTGGAAGTCGGCCAGGAACATGTGGTCGGTGAAGATCTGCCCGAATCCCAGGTCGGCGTCCTTCGGCTTGGGCTTGCGGGTCGTGGATCGGTTGATCCGGATCGGCTCAGTCATGGCTCACTCTCCTCAAAAGATGATCGGCTCTCGGTACAGGCCGAACACCCGGCGGTACACGTCCGAGATCTCGCCCAGCGAGACGTAGTCCTTCACCGCGTCGACCAGCACCGGCATGACGTTCTGGTGGTCCCGGCAGGCCTGGGCGAGCTGCTTGAGCCGCCGCTCGACCCGGGCCGCGTCGCGCGACGCCTTGACCTGTCCCACCCGCGCGATCTGCTCCTGCTCGATGGCCGGGTCGATGCGCAGGTACTCGACCGGCTTCTCCTCGGGCATCACGTACTTGTTGACGCCCACCACCGTCTTCTCGCCACGGTCGTCCATGAGCTGATAGCGGTAGGCCGCGTCCGCGATCTCCTGCTGCGGATACCCGAGGTCGATGGCGCGCACGATGCCGCCCAGCTCGTCGATCTTGCGGATGTAGTCCATCGCCTGCGCTTCCATCTGATCGGTGAGCCGCTCGAGGAAGTAGGCCCCGCCCAGCGGGTCGGCGGTGAGGGCCACGCCCGTCTCGTCCGCGATGATCTGCTGGGTGCGCAGGGCCACCGTCACCGCCTCCTCGGTGGGCAGGGCCAGCACCTCGTCGTAGGAGTTGGTGTGGAGCGACTGGGCGCCGCCCAGCACCGCGGCCAGGGCCTGGAGCGCCACCCGCGCCACGTTGTTGAGCGGCTGCTGGGCGGTGGCGGAGACCCCGGCGGTCTGGGTGTGGGTGCGCAGGCGCATCGACTCCGGCTTCTTCGCCCGGAAGCGGTCCCGCATGACGGTGGCCCAGATACGCCGGGCCGCCCGCAGCTTGGCGATCTCCTCGAAGAAGTCGTTGTGGATGTCGAAGAAGAACGACAGGCGCGGGGCGAAGTCGTCCACGTCGAGGCCGCGCTCGACCGCGGCGTGCACGTAGCCGAAGCCGTCGGCCAGGGTGAAGGCCAGCTCCTGCACCGCGGTCGAGCCGGCCTCCCGGATGTGGTAGCCGGAGATCGAGACCGGGTTGAAGCGCGGCACGTGGCGCGAGCAGAACTCGATGGTGTCGACCACCACCCGCACCGCGGAGTCGGGGGGCGAGATCCACTCCTTCTGGGCGATGAACTCCTTCAGCATGTCGTTCTGCATGGTGCCGCCGATCTTGCCCCAGCCCACCCCCTGCTTGTCGGCGAGCGCCAGGTACATGGCGAGCGCCACCGACGCGGTGCAGTTGATGGTCATCGAGGTCGTCACCTGGTCCAGCGGAATATCGCGGAACAGGATCTCGAAGTCGGCGAGCGTCGAGACCGAGACCCCCTCGCGACCGACCTCGCCGCGCGCCCGCGGGTGGTCCGCGTCGTAGCCCATGAGGGCGGGCATGTCGAAGGCGGTCGAGAGCCCGGTCTGGCCCTGCTGGAGGAGGTACTTGAAGCGGGCGTTGGTGTCCTCGGGACGGCCGAAGCCCGCGAACATCCGCATGGTCCAGAGCCGCCCGCGGTACATGGAGGGATAGGGCCCGCGGGTGTACGGGAACTCGCCCGGGTAGCCGAGCTTGTCCTCGTAGCGCCACCCCGCGAGATCCTCCGGGGTGTAGAGCGGCTGCACCGGGATGCCCGAGAGCGTCTCGTAGGGCACGTCCCGCTCGGGCGAGCGGCGCACGAATGGCCCGTAGATCTCCCGCTCCCAGCGCTCCTTGCTCTCGGCCATCGTCTCGATCTCCCTCTCAGGCTGCCGGCCCGGTGGCGGCGAGCAGGTGGCGGGCCACGACCAGCTTCTGGATCTGGGACGTGCCCTCGTAGATCTGGGTGATCTTGGCGTCGCGGAAGTGCCGCTCGACCTGATACTCCTTGATGAACCCGTAGCCGCCGTGCACCTGGATCGCGTCGGTGGTCACGCGCATCGCGGTCTCGGAGGCGAAGAGCTTGGCCATCGACGCCTCGTGGCCGTAGGGGGCGCCGGAGTCCTTGCGCCAGGCCGCGCGCAGCGTCAGCAGGCGGGCCGCCTCGATGGCGGTCGCCATGTCCGCGAGCATCCATTGCACCATCTGGTGCTGGCCGATGGGCGCCCCGAAGCTCCGGCGCTCGCGCGCGTAGGTCAGCGCCGCCTCGTAGGCCGCCGCCGCGATGCCGACCGCCTGCGCCGCGATGCCGATGCGGCCGCCGTCGAGGGTGCCGAGCGCGATCCGGAATCCCTGCCCGACCTTTCCGAGCCGCTGGGAGGCGGGGACCCGGCACCGCTCGAAGAGGAGCTCGGCGGTGTCGGAAGCCCGGATGCCGAGCTTGTCCTCGGTCTTCACCACCGTGAAGCCCGGCGTGCCCTTCTCGATCAAGAACGCGCTGATGCCGCGGTGACCGGCCGCGCGGTCAGTCTGGGCGAAGACGAGCGCGGCGGCCGACTCCCGGCCGTTGGTCACGAATATCTTCCGGCCGTCGAGCACGTAGGCCTCGCCGTCGCGCACCGCGAGCGTGCTCTGGTTGCGGGCATCGGAGCCCGCCTCCGGCTCGGTGAGGGCGAAGCAGCCGAGCTTCTGGCCGGAGGCGAACGGGGCGAGGAAGCGCGCCTGCTGCTCCGGGGTCCCGTACCGGAGCACCGGATCGCAGTAGAGCGAGTTGTTCACCGACATGATGACCGCGTGGGAGGCGCAGGCGCGCGCGACCTCCTCGAGGGCCAGCACGCACCCGACGTTGTCGCCCCCGCTGCCCCCGAGCGCCTCGGGTACCGCGATGCCGAGCAGGCCCAGCTCGCCCATGCGCGCCACCGTCTCGCGCGGGAAGCGCGCCTCGCGGTCGATCGCCTCCGCGATCGGGCGCACCTCCTTGTCCGCGAAATCGCGGGCGAGCTGCTGGATCATAGACTGCTCTTCGGTAAGATCTAGCTCCACTCCGCTTTCTCCTGCTCTGTCCTGCTGTCTTCCGTTGCCTTCTTGAAGCCTTTCAGCTGCGGGGGCGCAGAAATGGCCCCCGCACTCCCCCAGTCTGCGGACATCCGTTCGCCTCTTGTTCCGGTTTCCTTTTCTCCCTCCTATTTGTCCAGGAGGTGCTTGAACTCTTGCGTCAGCAGGGGGGCGACCTCGAAGAGGTCGCCCACGAT
>DATFAJ010000579.1:0-2167 GCA_035254745.1 Candidatus Methylomirabilota bacterium
GACACCGAGGCCGAGATGCTCGCGGGACAGGGCGGTCTGGCCCTGGCGCGCCAGGACTGGTCCCGGGCGCTCGGCATCTACCAGCAGACGATCGCGCTCGCGACCCAGGTCAAGCGCCTCGGCCGTCTGCCCGGGCTCTACCAGGGGCAGGCCCGCGCACTGGCCGGCCTCGGCCGGGCGGAAGAGGCCTTCGCGGCCTCGCGCGAGGCGGTGGGCCACATCGAGGAGCTCCGCGCGGACCTGGGCGACTCGAGCCTCCGCACCGGGTTCTTCGAGGACAAGCAGGGCATCTACCAACTGGCGGTGGCGCTGGCGCTCCAGGCGGGGCATCCCGAGGACGCCTTCACGCTCGCCGAGCAGGGCCGCTCCCGAACGTTCCTCGATTTGCTCGGCAGCCAGACCACGCTCTCGAAGGGCCGCACCCGCGCCCTGGTCGACGAGGAGGTGGGGCTGCGGGCGCGCCTGGCCCAGGCCCGGGCGGACGCCGAGGACGCCGACGGGTCGACGGACGCGGACGCGGCTCGAGCGGCGGCCGAGACGCTCGAGCGCGACTACCGCGCGTTCCTCGACCGGGTGCGCAAGGAGAGCCTGGAGCAGGCCTCGCTGATGGCGGTGGATCCGGTGACGCTGTCCGAGATCCAGCGCCTGTTGCCCGAGGGGACGACCCTGCTCGAGTATCAGGTGGGCGAGGGCGGCGTGGTGGTGTGGGTCCTGGACCGGGAGCGCTTCAAGATGGTGCGGCTGCCCGGCGACCGCCAGTCGCTCCTCGCGCAGGTGCGGCGCTTCCGGACCGCGATCGCCGGGCAGGCCCCGCTGGCCGAGGTCCTGCCGCAGGCCCAGGGCCTCTACCACCGGCTCCTCGCGCCCGCCCGTGGGGACATCCGCGGCGACCGGATCGTGATCGTGCCGCACGCGATCCTGCACTACCTGCCGTTCGCCGCGCTCCGCTCGCCGGCCGGCCGATGGCTCGTGGAGGACTTCGCGCTCAGCACGCTGCCGAGCGCGAGTGTGCTCCGCTACCTGGTCGACAAGGGCGCGGACGCTCCCGCGCGCGCCCTCGTGGTCGGCAACCCGGATCTGGGCGCGGGGCTCGCGCTGCCGTGGGCCGAGCGCGAGGCCCGCATGGTCGGCCAGCACGAGCGCGAGGCCACCGTGCTGGTCCGCGCCGCCGCCACCGAGGGGCAGGTCAAGTCCCTGCTCGGCACGGCGGGCCTCGTGCACCTCGCGACCCACGGGGAGCTCAGCGAGTCCGACCCGCTCTCGTCCGCGATCCTGCTCACGCCGGGCGACGGCGAGGACGGCCGCCTCGAGGTCCGCGAGGTGTTCGGGCTCGACCTCCATGCGCGACTGGTCGTCCTCTCCGCGTGCGAGACCGGCCTCGGCCAGCTCTCGCGCGGCGACGAGCTGGTGGGCCTCCAGCGCGCGTTCCTGTACGCGGGCACGCCCGCGGTCGTGACCACCCTGTGGAAGGTCGACGACCGCGCGAGCTTCGAGCTGATCCGCGCCTTCTACGATCGGCTCGACGCGGCGGGGCCGATGACCGCGCTCCGCCAGGCTCAGATCGAGACGCAGCGTGCGTTTCCGCATCCCTTCGCCTGGGCCGCCTTCGGCCTGACCGGCGTCTCGCGCTGAGCTCCCCCCACCCGTCGGGCGCGTTCGGGGCGCCGGCGCCACGGAGGGAGGATGCGCGGCTCCTCGTGGGGCGAGGACGCTACGTGACGGACGTCGAGCTGCCGCGCATGCTCCACGTCGCGTTCGTGCGGAGCCCGCACGCGCACGCGCGGATCCGGGGCATCGACACCGCCGCGGCCCGGGCCGCCGACGGCGTCGCCGCGGTGGCCACCGGCGCCGACGCGGACTGGGCCCCGCATCGCATCGAGGCCCGCTCCGCGCTGCCCGGCTACGTGATGACCGGCCAGCCGATCCTGGCGTGGCCGGAGGCGCGCTTCGCGGGCGAGGCGGTCGCCGCGGTCGTCGCGCGCGATCGCTACGCGGCGGAGGACGCGGCCGCGCTCGTCTCGGTGGACTGGGAGCCGCTCCCGGCCGCGCTCGGTCTCGTCGAGGCGGCCCGGGCCGGCGTCGCGGTGCACGCGGGCGCGCCCGGCAACGTGCTCCTGGCCCGCCGCTTCGAGAGCGGCCGGGTCGACGAGGCGCTCGCGGAAGCCGC
>DATFAJ010000580.1:0-5116 GCA_035254745.1 Candidatus Methylomirabilota bacterium
ACTCGGGCATCGAGAAGGGGGCGCGCCTCAAGCTCGGGCTCGGCCGGACCGCGCAGGCGATCTACCGCGGGGTCGTGGCCCGGCTCCGCCGGGCGATGGGCAATCTCCCGCGCGACATCCCGCACCAGCTCGAGCTGCGCCGCCTGGCCGCGCCCTACTTCCACAGTCGCCTCGACGGCGGCGAGGGGGACATGCTGGTGGGCAAGGCGATCTGGGCCCACCAGAAGAAGAAGGCCCACATGATCTGCGAGCTGTCGCCCTACTCGTGCATGCCGAACACCATGTCGATCGGGGCGATGGCCGGGGTGATCGGCAAGCACCCGGACCTGCTGTATGCCCCGCTCGAGATCAAGGGCGACGCGGAGGTGCACGCGCTCTCGCGCTGCCAGATGATCCTCACCGAGGCCAAGAAGCGGGCCCAGCGCGAGTTCGACGAGGCGCTGGCCCGGAGCGGCATGACGACCGAGCAGGTGCGCGCTTACCTCGACGCGCATCCGAAGATGAAGCGCGCGACGTATCGCGTTCCCCACCTGGGCTGCGCCGGACAGGCCGCCAACCTGGTGCTGCACGTGGCCGCGAAGGCGCGCTGATGAAGCTCGTCGGGATGGACGTCGGCTCCACGACGGTGAAAGCGGTGGTCGTGGACTGGCGAGCCGCAGCCGAAGGCGAGGCGAGCGGATTAAAGGTCGTCTGGCAAGACTACCAGCGCCACAACACCCGCCAGGCCGAGAAGGTGCTGGAGTTCCTCGGACGCATGGAAGAGGAGGCGCAGGTCACGCCCGGCCGCGATCGCGTCTTCTTCACCGGCTCCGGGGCCGGCCTGCTGGGGCCGCTGGCCGGGGCCAAGATGATCCAGGAGGTGGTCGCGGTCGCGGCCTGCGTGGAGAGGCTGCACCCGGACGTGCGCTTCGTGTCGGAGATCGGCGGCGAGGACATGAAGACGATCTTCTTCACGCCCACCGGCACCGGTCGGTCCAAGCAGGTCTACATGCAGTCGGCGTGCAGCGGCGGCACCGGCACCTTCATCGAGAAGACCGCGCGGAAGCTGCAGGTGGCGACCGAGACCCTGGCCGGGCTGCCCTACGCGGGCATGAGCCTCCACAAGGTGAGCAGCAAGTGCGGCATCTTCGCCGAGACCGACGCCAACACCCTCGTGAAGACCGGGGTGCCGGTCGAGGAGATCATCGCGAGCCTCTTCGAGGCGGTGGTCTACCAGAACCTCGCCACCCTGACCAAGGGCAACACCCCGTCGCCCGAGGTGCTGCTGCTGGGCGGCCCGAACCTCTTCTTCCGCGGGCTGCAGGAAGCCTGGCGCCATCACCTGGCGAAGCTGTGGGAGCAGCGCAAGGTCGCGCTGCCGGAGGGGCGCGACGCCGCCTCCTGCATCACGGTGCCCGCGGAGGCGCTCTACTACGCCTGCCTCGGCTGCGTGGAGATCGGAGCCGGGGAGCCGGAGGGCGTGGCGATCTACGAGGGCCGCGACCGGCTGCGCTGGTGGGTGGAGGAGGGCCAGCAGGAGCAGAAGGCCAAGGCGGGAGGGCGGGCCCTCGTGGCCTGCGCCGACGATCTCCAGTCGTTCGTGGCCGAGTACGACCTGAGGCGCTCCGCGACCGCACGCGCCGCCGCGGAGACCGTGGGTCCGGCGCTGATCGGCTGCGACTTCGGCAGCACCACCGCCAAGGCGGTCGTGGTCTCCCCGGAGCGGGAGCTGCTCTTCACCTGCTACGCGCTGTCGAAGGGCAACCCCATCGAGGACGCCCAGTCGCTCTTCCGCCAGGTGCGAGAGGCGGGCTACACGAACGTGGGAGGGCTGGCGCTCACCGGCTACGGCAAGGATCTCCTGAAGGACGTGGTGGGGGCCGATGTGGCGGTGGTGGAGACGGTGGCCCACGCCACCGGCACGCTCCACTTCCATCCCGACGCCGACGTGATCTGCGACGTGGGCGGCACCGACGTCAAGATCATGATCCTGCGACAGGGGACGGTGGCCGACTTCCGCCTCAACTCGCAGTGCTCCTCCGGCAACGGGGCGTTCCTCCAGGGAGTGGCCGAGCGCTACTCGATTCCGCTCGAGGCCTACGCCGAGAAGGCATTCGAGGCCAAGGCGATGCCCACCCTGGCCATGGGCTGCGGGGTCTTCCTCCAGTCCGACATCGTCAACCAGCAGCGCAAGGGCTGGGCGGCCGAGGAGATCATGGCCGCGCTCGCCGCGGTGCTCCCGGTGAACGTGTGGATCTACGCCGGACAGCTGCAGAACCTCCGCGCGGTCGGCCGCAAGTTCGTGCTCCAGGGCGGCACCCACCGGAACATGGCGGTGGTGAAGGCCCAGGTCGACTTCATCCGCGGCAAGGTGCCGGAGGCGGAGGTGGTGCTGCACCCGTACTCGGGCGAGGCCGGCGCCATCGGGGCCGCCCTGTGCGCGGCCGACTGGCGCGGGAGCGGGGGCGGGCGCGTGAGCCGGTTCCGCGGCTTCGAGGCCATCGCGGCGCTGACCTACACCAGCACTACCGCGGCCGACACCGTCTGCAAGTGGTGCCCGATCAACTGCACGCGCACCTTCATCGACGTCCAGCTGCCCGGGGCGAAGGGCCGCCCGTGGAGCAAGCTGCCCCTGGCCGCGGGGTGGGAGCGGGTGATCAGCGGCAACTCCTGCCCCAAGGGGCTGGTCGAGGACGTCAACGAGCTGCGCGAGGTGAAGGCGAAGCTGGAGGAGACCAAGCGTGCCTACCCTAACGTTGCCGAGATGGTTCGGAAGGACGCGTTCCGCCGCCCCCGGGCCGGAGAGCCAGCCGTCGCGGGCTGAGCTCCGGATCGGGATCCCGCGCGTCCTGAACCTCTGGTCCACCCACCAGTTCTGGGTGGGCTTCTTCACCGCGCTGGGGGTGGACCCCCGGCACCTGATCTTCTCCTCCGACACCTCCGAGGAGCAGGGCCGGCAGTACGGCAAGGGCCGCGGCACGGTGGACTGCTGCTACCCGGTGAAGTGCATCGCCGGCCACTACGGCGAGCTGATCTTCGGCCAGCGCGAGAAGGTCGACGTGCTCTTCTCCCCGATGATCTACAACCTGCCGTCGTTCCTGTCCGGCCACGTGGCGCGCTCACTCGCCTGCCCGCGGGTGATGGCCGCGCCGGAGAACATCAAGGCCGGCTTCATGAAGGAGCGCGACGTGTTCGCCGAGCAGGGCATTCGCTACGCCGCCCCGTTCGTCTCCCTGGACGAGCCCCGGCTCGTGCCCAAGCAGCTCTGGGAGGGGCTCCGGGACGTGATTCCCGGGCTCACCGCCGAGGAGACCGGGCGCGCCGCGGAGGCGGGCTTCCGCGCCCTCGACGACTTCAACACCCGCCTGCGCCGCAAGGGCCGCGAGGTGCTCGAGTGGTGCGCGCGCGAGAACCGGGCCTGCCTCATGGTCCTGGCGCGGCCGTATCACATGGATCCGGGGATCGGCCACGAGATCGAGGTGGATCTCCAGGCCTACGGGTACCCGGTGCTCTGGGCCCAGTACTTCCCGATCGACGCCGACCTCATGGACTGGGCGTTCGGGGAGGACGTCCGCGCCGGCCACATCCGATCGGCCTTCGACATTCGAGATGTCTGGCCGTCCTCCTACAGCAGCAACACCAACGAGATCCTGTGGGGGGCCAAG
This sequence comes from Candidatus Methylomirabilota bacterium, assembly GCA_035254745.1. Lineage (GTDB taxonomy): Bacteria > Methylomirabilota > Methylomirabilia > Rokubacteriales > CSP1-6 > CAMLFJ01. The sequence continues at coordinate 3,645 of DATFAJ010000580.1, forward strand.
GCGGCCGCGCGCATGCCGTGGGTGGCCTGCGTGGTGCGGCTGGCCAGCTACGAGTGCGGGATGGACCAGCCGACTTACACGCCGGTGCAGCAGATCGTGGAGCGCTCGGGGACCCTGTTCTTCTCCTTCCAGGATCTGGATTCGACGAAGCCGGCCGGCTCGGTGAAGATCCGGGTCGAGACCATCACCCACTACCTCGAGCGCTACGCGGGCGGCATCATCGAGAAGAAGAAGGCGGCGATGGGGCCGGGCTGCCCGCTCCTGCCCGAGGCGGCGGTGGCCCCGACCGCCTGACCGGGGCGTCCCCCGCCGCGGCCGGGGGTTCTTTGACAGGGGCCCTCCCCCCCGCCTACACTCGGCAGGGTGACGCCGGGGATTCCCAGGCAGCGCCCTCCCATGCGCGATAGCCCCCGCCGGGGCGGCTCGTGATGCGTCGCCGCCGTCTCTTCTGGAAGTACACCACCTTCTTCGTCCTGCTCGTCACCGCCGAGCTGCTCGCGAGCGGCATCACCGAGCTCTACTTCACCTACCAGGAGAACCAGGCCGCGCTGGTGGCGCTGCAGCGCGAGAAGGCCCTGGCCGCCGCCTCCCAGATCGAGGGCTTCATCAAGGGGATCGAGCAGCAGATGGGCTGGGTCACCCAGCCCCAGCGCGCGCCGGGCGGGACGACGCTCGAGCAGCGGCGCTTCGACTTCTTCCGCCTCCAGCGCCAGGTGCCGGCCATCACCGAGGTCAGCTACATCGACGCGGTGGGCCGGGAGCAGCTCCGCGTCTCCCGCCTGGCCATGGACGCGATCGGCAGCCAGGCCGACCTCTCGGGCGACCCCCGGTTCGTCGAGGCCAAGGCCCGGCGGGTCTACCGGGGGCCGGTGTACTTCCGGAAAGAGTCCGAGCCGTACATGGTCATCGCGATCGCGGAGGGCGGCCAGGCCGGGGGCGTCACCGCGGCCGAGGTGAACCTCAAGTTCATCTGGGACGTCGTCTCCCAGATCAAGATCGGCAAGGCGGGCCAGGCCTTCGTGGTGGACGGCCAGGGGGCGCTCATCGCCCATCCCGACATCAGCCTCGTGCTCCAGAAGACGGACCTCACGCGGCTCGATCAGGTGAAGCGCGCGCTGGCCGCGAGCCCGCAGCCAGGCCAGCCCGACCAGGAAGGCACCATCGCCCGGAACCTGCGCGGCCAGCAGGTGCTGACCGCCCACACCACGATCCCCTCGCTCGGCTGGACCGTGTTCGTCGAGCAGCCGCTCGAGGAGGCCTTCGAGCCGCTACGCGCCTCGGTGAAGCGCACGGTGCTGCTGCTGGTCCTGGGCATCGTCCTTTCGGTGGGTGCGAGCCTGATGCTGGCGCGCACCCTGGAGCGGCCGATCCGGGCGCTCCAGGCCGGCGCGGTGCGGATCGGCGAGGGCAACCTGACCGACCGCATCGAGGTGAAGACCGGGGACGAGCTGGAGGTCCTGGCCGACCAGTTC
>DATFAJ010000581.1:0-7376 GCA_035254745.1 Candidatus Methylomirabilota bacterium
CGTACTCTCCGTCGCGATACCACCGAGGCAGGGGCGCGTCGGGCGCGCTCGCGTACAGGTGGCTCCGCGGGTCGTAGGTCGCGGGCGGCACCAGGAGATACCACGTCGCGGCCGCGTCGGCCCGCGACGGCGACGCGGAGCCGAGCGCGGCGGCGAGCACGGCGATGCCGGTCAGCAGTGCCCCCGGCCATGAGCGCGATCGGGCCACGCTGCTGTCCATGGACCGAAGGATACTCCCTCCGGGGGCACCGGTCAGGGCTCGAGCGCGATGTACAGCTCGCCGCCGTCCTCCTTGAGCCGGTAGCTGCGGAGCCCCTCGAGGGCCTCGCCCAGCGGGGCGCCGGTCCGGATGTCGAACTGCCACATGTGCTCGAGGCAGGTCAGGACCGAGCCGTCGTGGATGCCCTGCTCCAGAGGGATGGTCTCGTGCGGGCACAGCGGCTGGAAGGCCACGTACGCGTCGCCGGTGTGGACGATGAGGACGCCGACTCCCCCCACCGAGAACTCCTTCATCCCGTTCGCGGGCACCTCGGCGGCGGGGCCCACGCGCTTCCACGCGGGCGCCGCCCCGGCCGCCGGCGTCGTCCCGGCACGGGCCGCGGCGGCCTGCTTGATCGCGGCCAGCTCGGCCTCGCTCACCTGGTTGGCGCCCGGCTTGCCGGGGGCGTAGCGCAGGCGCTCGACCGGCCGGCCCCCGACGATGTGGGAGGTGAAGATCTCCTCGAGGTCCGACTCCTGGACCCCCGCGTACCAGACGTCGTCCGGGTAGAAGACGATCATCGGGCCCCGCCCGCACTGCGAGAAGCAGCCGGCCTTGTTGATGCGCACATCGGCGGTCCGGCCGGCCTGCTTCGCCCGCTCCCGGAGGATCTTGACGAACTTCTCGGTGTCGCCCTGCTCCGGGCAGGTCTCGCCGCTCGTGCACACGAAGACGTGCTGCTCGTACTGGCCCATCGTCGCTCCTTTCGGGCTTAGCTGAACTTGTCGTACCGGATATCGGCGGGCGACAGTCTCGCCTCGCGCAGCAGCAAACGCAAGCTCGCATCCACCATCGGGGGTGGGCCCGCCACGTAGGCGCGGACGTCGGCGAAGCGCCCCTTCATCCGATCGCCGGCCACCGCGTGGACGAGGCCGCGCGTGAACGCGAGCCCGGGATGGGCCCCGGGCAGGCTCGCCGGCACGTCCTCATCCGACAGCGCGACCGTGACCGTCAGGCGTGCGGGGTAGCGGGCGTGCAGCGCGTGCAGCTCGTCGAGGAAGAAGCGGTCCCGCTCGGAGCGGACGCCGAAGAAGACGTGGCCGTCCCACTCGGCAAAGTGGCCCGCCTCGCCGGCGCACGCGAGGATCGACATCATCCCGGCGATCCCGCTGCCTCCCGCGATGCACAGCACGTGCTTCCGGAGACCCGGACGGAAGGTCGCGTGCCCGAGGGGCGCGAAGAGGCCGACGGGCGTGCCTTCGACCTCATCGCCGAAGAGCCACTCGCTCACCGCTCCGCCCGGCTTCTTCTTGACGACGAACGTCAGGCGCCGGGCCGCCCGCTCGAAGCTCACCATGGAGTACGCGCGGGCCCCCGCGATGCCCGGTACGGTGAGGAGGGCGAACTGGCCCGCGGCGAAGTCGAGCGGCCGGTCGAGCTCGACGTCGAACGCGACCACGTCGTGGGTCAGCCGGCGCAGGTCGCGCACGCGGCCCCCCAGCGCGCCCGGGGCCAATGCCCCCGCGTCGCTCGACTTGAGCCCGCCGACCTCGAGGGCGCAATCCTCGCGCGCCACGCACTGGCACATGAGCAGCTCGGCCGGGTCCTTGAGGTAGCGGCTTCCCGGGGCGTCGGGCCACTCGCTCTCGACCCGGCCGCTCACGAGCCGGGCCTTGCACGTACCGCAGGTCCCGGTGCCGCACTCGTAGGGCAGCTCGATGCCGCTCCGGAGGCCGGCGTGGAGGATCTTCTCGCCGGGCGCGCACTCGAACTCGCGCGCTCCGCTCCGGGCGGTGACGAGGATCTTCACGGTCGCGCTCAGACCGGCTTGTCGCCCGCGATCTGGACCCGGCGCATGATCCGGCGAAACCGCCCCGCGTCGTGCACGGCCAGGTGCTTGACGCAGCGGTTGTCCCAGAACGCGACCGATCCGTTGGCCCACCGGAAGCGGCAGGTGAACTCGGGCCGGTGGCCGTGATCGAGGAGGTAGCCGAGCAGCGGCGCGCTCTCGGCTTCGGTCATGCCCTCGAAGCGGATGGTGTAGGAGTGATTGACGAAGAGTAGCTTGCGCCCCGTCTCCGGGTGCGTGCGGACGACGGGATGCGTGCTGACCGTCTCCTCCCAGCCCTCCTCGCGCACCTTCGTCGCCCGGTAGGCGTTCAACCCGGCCTGGGGGCCGGCCACCTTGCGATCGCTATGGACGGCTCGCAGGCCCTCCACCAGGCGCTTCATGCCGGCGGACAGCGCCTCGTACGCGAGATACTGGCTGGCGAAGAGAGTGTCGCCGCCGTAGGGAGGCACCTCGATGGCGTAGAGGATCGCTCCCATCGGGGGCTCCGCCACCATGGTGGTGTCGGTGTGCCACTCCTCCCCCACGATGCGCAGGTCTCCGGGCTCGCGGCGGATCTCGATGATCTCCGGATCGGGGACGACGCTCGCGTAGTTGGGGTGCACGAAGATCTCGCCGAAGCGCCGCGCGAGCGCCTTGTGCCGGGCGGCGTCGAAGTGCTGGTCGCGGAAGAAGACGACACAGTGGTCGAGCAGCGCCCGCCGTACGGCGGCCACGCTCGTCTCGTCGAGATCGGCGCCCAGGTCGACGCCGTGGATCTCGGCCCCCAGGGAGCCGGTGATGGGACGGACCTCGATCGGCATCGCAGCGATGTCCTTTCTCCCGCAGCTCAGTACAGGTTCTTCCGGTAGCCGTCCTGCAGGCGCTGGTCGAGCTCCTCGACCGTCATCGTGCCGAGCTTGGCGTGGTCCCGGAACATCTGGGCCGGCGAGGCCAGCCCCGTCCGGTCCGGCCAGCGGGCGGGCTCCCAGAGGCCGGAGCGCTTCACGCACTTCGCGCAGTGGAGGAAGGCTTCCTCCACGTCCACCGCGATGGCGAGCTGCGGGGTCTTGCCCTGGGCGGCGAGGCGCGCCAGCCACGCGGGGTCGCGCACGATCCGGGCGCGGCCGTTGACCCGCAGCGTCTCCTCGCTGCCCGGGACCAGGAAGATGAGCCCGATACCGGGGTTCTCGAGCAGGTTCCGCATCCCGTCGAAGCGCTTGTTGCCCGGGCGGTCCGGGATCAGCAATGTCCGGTCGTCCACCACCAGGACGAAGCCGGGGGCATCGCCCTTGGGGCTCACGTCGCAGCGGCCCGCATGGTCCGCGGTGGCGACCAGTACGAAGGGGGCCCGCGCGATGAACGCCCGGCAATGCTCGTCGAGCCGGCCGATGTCCTTGCGCAGCGCGATCTCGGACGGCTCCCCCATCAGCGCGCGCAGCTCGTCGAGCGTTCCCACCACGTCCGTGAATTCCGTCGGCCCGTCCGCTCCGCTCATGCGTCGCCTCCCGGGAAGGTCTCTCGCGCACCCGAACATACCACCACCGGCCGTGCCCGTCCGCTTCAAGTGCCGCGCGCGCCCGGATTGGATGAGTACAAACGACGAGTTCGGTCGGATACTGGACGCCGGTCATGACGTCCGAGCCCGCCAACGCTGTCGGGAGCCGCGTCCGGCCCGCCCCGCGGGGCGGGCCGGAGTCCCCCTACGCCTGGACCCGGCTCTTCGCCGCGCTCCTGCTGTCGGCCATCGGCGGCGTCGGCATGTGGTCGGTGATCGTGGTCCTGCCGGCGGTCCAGGCCGAGTTCGGCGTCGCGCGCTCCTCCGCGTCGCTGCCCTACACCGTGACGATGATCTCCTTCGGGTTCGGCGGCATCCTGATGGGGCGGCTCTCGGACCGGTTCGGCATCCGCGCTCCCGTCGCGGGCGGGGCGCTCTTCCTGGGCCTGGGATATCTCCTCGCCAGCCAGGCGACGAGCCTCTGGCAGTTCGTCCTGGCCCAGGGCCTGCTGGTGGGGGTCGCGGGCTCGGCCACGTTCGCGCCGCTCATCGCCGACACCTCGCTCTGGTTCACCCGACGCCGCGGCCTGGCCGTGTCGATCATCTCGAGCGGCAGCTACCTGGCGGGCACCGTCTGGCCACCCGTCGTGCAGCACTTCATCCAGAGCATGGGCTGGCGCCGGACCTTCCTGGGTATCGCCGTCTTCTGCGTGGCCAGCATGGCGCCGCTCACGCTGGCCCTGGGGCGTCGGTCGCCGCTGCTCGCGATTCCCTCCGAGGCCACGCGCGCCGCGTCCTGGTCGTCGCGGCCCCTGGGCATGTCGCCGGCCGCGCTGCAGACCGTGCTGGTGATCGCGGGCCTCAGCTGCTGTGTCGCGATGTCGATGCCGCAGGTCCACATGGTTGCCTACGCGGGCGATCTGGGCCACGGCGCGGCGCGCGGCGCGCAGATGCTGTCGCTGATGCTGGCCACCGGCATCGTGAGCCGTCTGGCGTCGGGCTGGATCTGCGACCGCATCGGCGGGCGCCGCACGCTGCTGCTGGGCTCGAGCCTGCAGGGCCTGGCCCTCGTCCTGTTCTTGCCCTTCGACGGCCTCGCCTCGCTCTACATCCTGTCGGCCCTGTTCGGCCTGTCGCAGGGCGGGATCACGCCGGCGTATGCGGTCATCATCCGGGAGTTCTATCCTCCCGAGGAGGCCGGGGTGCGGGTCGGCACCGTGCTGATGGCCACCTTGTTCGGCATGGCGCTCGGCGGGTGGATGTCCGGCGTGATCTACGACCTGACCGGCTCCTATCAGGCCGCGTTCGTCAACGGCATCCTGTGGAACCTGCTGAACATCGGCATCGCAGTGGGGTTGCTCCGGCAGCCGGGGCGGCCGGTGGAGCAGGCCTGGCGGTAGCGATTCAGGCGGCCGGCGCCTTGTGCAGGTGCCCGTCCTTCATGATCATCAGGAGCGCGTCCTGCCGCTGGAGGCGCTTGATGTCGGTCAGCGGATCGCCGTCGACGAGCAGCAGGTCCGCGAGGTAGCCCGGCTTCACCTGCCCCAGCTCGTGGCCGCGCCCCATGATCTCCCCGCCCATGCGGGTGGCCGCGACCAGCGTCTCCATCGGAGAGAAGCCGAGCAGGTCGACGAAGAGCAGCAGGTCCCGCGCGTACGTCCCGTGCGGGTTCCAGGCGAAGCCGTAGTCGCCGCCCGGCAGCACGCGGATGCCGCGCTTGCGCATCTGGCCCAGGGTGTCGACCGACACCTCCAGCTCGTCCAGGAGGCCGCGGTCGCGCGCCATCTGGGGCGTGAACCCCCATTCGCTGGCAGCGTAGCACGCCTGGTAGGTGAGCCCCACCGCCGGCGCGACGAAGCACCAGTCGCGGTTGGCCTCGAGCAGGTCGAGGGCCTCCTGGTCCGCGAAGTTGGCGTGGTAGACGATGCCGACCCCGTGGCGCACGCACATCTTCACGGACTCGGCGCTGCGGGCGTGGGCGCAGATCCGCACCGCCCCGGCCCGCGCGATCTCCGCGGCCGCCGCGACCTCGGCGTCGGTCATCACCGCGCGCTGGGAGCGCGAGTGGCGCGGCCCGGTGTCGCCCGAGATGTTGAGCTTCAGGAGATCGGTGCCCTCGCGCACGAGCAGGCGGCAGACGCGCCGGATCTCGTCCGGCCCGTCGGCCACCCACGCGAAGGTCGGCGTCTCGAGATGCGGCAGGTGGAGCGAGTTGTCATCCCCCAGCCCGCCGGTGACCGTGATCTCCGGGCCGTTGGCCAGGTAGCGCGGCCCGGGGATGCGCCCCGCCGCGATCTCGTTGCGGATCACGATGTCCAGGCGGGGCTTGGCCGAGGCCGCGGAGAGCACGCTCGTGTACCCGCAATCGAGGAGGGTCCTGGCGTTCCGCATCGTCACCAGGACGTGCTCCTCGGGGGGCAGGCGCGTGAAGTCGGCGTTGCTCGCCGCGTCGGGGTAGCTCACGTGGCCGTGCGGCTCGATGAGCCCCGGCATCAGGGTGGCGCCGGCACCGTCGATGACCCGCGCCGACCCGCGCGGCAGGCCCCCGCCGCCCTGCACCGCGACGATGCGCTGGCCCTCGACCAGCACGTCGCCGGGAAACGGCGACGTGCCGGTGCCATCGAGGATCATCGTGTTCGCGATGAGGGTGCTGCCCATGATGCGGGAAGCGCTAGCCCTTCTTCTTGGTCGCGCGGGGCGGCGTCGCCTTCGCCAGGGGCGGCTTCTTCTTCAGACTTGCCATCTGCAGGATCTTGGCGCGCTCCTTTGCCTTTGCTTCCTGCCTGCCGCGCTCGCGGAGTTTTGCGAGGTGCTCCTCGCGCGCGGCCTCGACCTTCTGGAGTACGGCGAGCATCCGGGGGCTGATTGCCATGAGTGCCGAGTCCTTTCGTGGCCGACGCCCTGAGAAGCGGCGGCAGCAATCGGACTGTAAAGTACCATAAAGTATGCCGTTTCGCCAACTATTGCAGAATTGCGTTCTCGATCACCGCATCCTCGTCGCCCCTCGGCGCCAATCCACGCGCAACGGCCCAACGGTTGCCGGCCCCCGAAGAATGGCAAGACTACGACCCCCGCCGAAGAGAAGGCACCGGGCCCCCCAGGAGGCCCGTCCGCTCGTGGATAAGGTCCTCGTCATCCTCGCAGCCTTCGTGTTTGCGGCGAGCATCATCGTGATGACCCGGGTGAAGCAGCGCATGGAAGCCAAGGGCCGAGCCCGGCGATGGCAGGAAAGAGAAGAACTGTTCAGTCACCGGAGGCATCGCAGCACGGGCCGACACAGCGGGAGCAGGGCGAGGGTCAACGGTCCGCGTCCGGCCCACGGGACGATCGTGGCCCTGCTCGCCGGGTCCTAACCGGACCGGATCGAGGTGGGCGGGCACACCTTGCTGCTGCGCGACGGGGAGACGTGTCCGTACACGGCGGGGACAACCCTTCGAGTGGTCTATACGGTCGTCCAGGGGCGGCCCCTCGTCGACGGCGTGATGGCGGTTCGGCCGCCGGGGTGACTCGCGGTCGCGCGGAGGGTGCGCCGTCGGCGGGAGCCGACCGGCTCGGTCAGCGACACCGGACCCGCGTCGCCGTGATCTGCTGACCCGCTCGTAGGTGCCGTCCACGGTCGTACGCCCCACCCTGCACCGGGCTTTCCCCATCGCAACCACCCGGACGGCTTCGGTGCCGTCGCTCAAGTCGAAGGTGTAGTAGCCCTTCCCGACCGCGGATCCACCTTCTCGAAGGTTGAGCACCGTGCCGCTGATCGTGATCGTCTTGCCATCGAACAGCCCGGCATTCCCGAGAAGCTCGCTGGGCGACGTGCGGGCAGCCTCATCCTGGGCCATGCTGACGGTACCGAG
>DATFAJ010000582.1:0-5262 GCA_035254745.1 Candidatus Methylomirabilota bacterium
CGTCACCCAGTGCAGCGCCACCGAGCCGCCGTTCCGGAACGAGTTCTGGGACCACCACGAGCCCGGCATCTACGTGGACGTGGTGTCGGGCGAGCCGCTCTTCTCCTCGACCGACAAGTTCGACTCCGGCACCGGCTGGCCCAGCTTCGTCCGGCCGATCGAGCCCGCGAACGTCACCGAGCACACCGACGAGTCATACGGCATGCGCCGGGTCGAGGTGCGCTCCGCGGAGGGTGACTCGCACCTGGGCCATCTCTTCCCCGACGGCCCGCGCCCGACCGGGATGCGCTACTGCATCAACTCGGCCTCGCTCCGCTTCATTCCCCTCGCCAAGCTCGAGGCGGAGGGGTACGGGAAGTACCGCGCGCTCTTCGAGAAGTAGCGCGCCCGGACTTCGCGTCGGAGTTACCGCGAAGAAACTACTCGCCGGCGTGTGGGCGGTCACCGGGAGGGAGCGGGCGGGGCGCGGGGGCGGCAGGGTGGGCGGCCTCTGACCACGACCCGTTGCTTCGCCAACTCGCGTGAGGAGTTCCCAATCCTGAAGTTCTCGCTGTAGGCATTCCGCGGCGGGGAACGGGTCACCCGGCCGCCCACCCTGCCGCCCCCGCGTCCCGCCCGCTCCCTCCCTCCTGCTGTGCTTCAGTCCGACCGCCTCGGCACGCCGGGGTGGCACATCGCTTGCTCGTCTTCAGGTCGATGAATAGGGTGGGGACGGTCGTGGCGCTGATCGCGGGGGTGGCGGCGCTCTATCTCGCGCGGGCGGTGCTCGTGCCGATCGCGCTCGCGATGCTCCTCACGTTCATGGTGCACCCGATCGTCAGCTATCTGACCCGGATCGGGCTGGGACGGGCCGCGTCGGTATCGGTGGTGGTGACCATGCTGTTCGCGACGCTGGGGGGCGTCTGCTGGATCCTGGTCATCGAGTTCGCGAGCCTCTCGACCGAGATCCCGGGCTACCGCGACAACCTGATCCACAAGATCAACGAGGTGCGACGGCTGGGGCGCGGCGGCGCGCTCGAGCGGGCGCAGACCGCGGTGACCGACGTCACCAACGAGCTGCAGAAGGAGACCGGGTCCGCGCGCCCACGCCAGAAGCCGCCCACCCCGGTGATCGTCAAGTCGGAGGCGGCCGGGCTCTGGCAGCTCCCGACCCTGCTGGAGAGCCTCGGGGGGGCGGCGGCGGTGCTCGCCCTCGTGGTCTTCATGCTGATCGAGCGCGAGGACCTGCGGAACCGCATCATCCGCCTCGCGGGATACGGACGCCTGATCGCCACCACGCGGGCGCTCGACGAGGCGGGCCAGCGGATCAGCCGCTATCTCCTCTTGCAATCGCTCGTGAACGCGAGCCTCGGCGCCGGCATCGCGGTCGGCCTGCTCCTGCTCGGGGTGCCGTACGCCCTGCTCTGGGGGTTCCTCGCCGCGGTGCTGCGCTTCATCCCCTACGTGGGCGTCTGGATGGGCGCGGTCCTCCTGGTGACCTTCGCGCTGGCCGCCTTCCCGACCTGGCTGACCCCCCTGCTCGTCGTCGGCCTCTTCGTCGCCCTCGAGCTGGCGTGCAGCTTCGCGCTCGAGCCCTTCCTCTATGGGCAGAGCGCGGGCGTCTCCCAGGTGGCCCTGCTCTGCTCGGTCACGTTCTGGGCGTGGCTGTGGGGCCCGATCGGCCTGCTCCTCGCCACCCCGCTCACGGTGTGCCTCGTGGTCCTCGCCAAGCACGTGCCCGGGCTCGAGTTCGTCGCCATCCTCATGGCCGACGAGCCTCCGATCTCGCCCGCCGCGGCCTTCTACCAGCGCCTGCTCGCGGAGGACGAGGCCGAGGCCGCGCGCGTCGTGGCCGCCCACGCCGAGCACCACTCCCTCGAGGAGGTCTTCGACGAGGTGATCGTGCCCGCGCTCCGGCACGCCCGCCGCGACCACCTGCAGGAGACGCTGCCCGACGAGGCCCAGCAGTACATCTGGCGGACCACCCGCGAGATCGTCGATCGGCTGGCCGCCGAGCGGCTCGCGACCGCGCCGCTCCCGGAGGCGGCCCGGCCGGAGCGCAACGTCCGGGTCCTCGCGGTCCCGGTGCGCGACGAGGCCGATCACCTCGGCCTCGTGATGCTCAGGCACCTCGTGAGCCCGGCCCGCTGGACGGTCGACCTGTCCTCGCCCCACCTCCTCGCGTCCGAGCTCATCGCGCTCGTGGAGGAGACGCGTCCCGCGGTGGTCTGCGTCGGCGCGCTACCCTCGGGACCCCGCGGCAGCCACACCCGCTATCTCTGCAAGCGCCTGCGGGCGCGCTTCCCCGACCTCCGGATCGTCGTGGGCCGCTGGGGCCTGCGGGAGAACGTGACCAACGCCCGCCGCCAGCTCGAGGCGGCCGGGGCGGACTACGTCGGAGTGACCCTGGTCGAGACCCGCGAGCACCTGCAGCGCGTGCACGCGCTCGAGCCGCCCACGCTCCGCCCCCGCGACGAGCCGGAGCCGGCGGTCAGGGCCTAGGGCGGCCGAGGAGCTCGTCGAGCATGCCGGCATCCACCGGCTTCGTCACGTGCTGGTCGAAGCCGGCCGCGAGCGCCCTCCGGCGGTCTTCCGCCTGGCCGTAGCCGGTGACGGCCACCAGCCGGATCGCCCGCGTCTCGGGTCGCCGGCGCAGCTCGCGGGCCACCGCGTAGCCGTCCATGCCGGGCAGGCCCACGTCGATCAGGGCCACGTCGGGCCGGAACGCTCCGAGCTTGGCGAGCCCGCTCGGCCCGTCCTCCGACGTCTCCACCTCGTGGCCGGCCAGCTCGAGCAGCATCCGGAGGCTCTGACGCGCGTCCGGGCTGTCCTCCACGACCAGCACGCGGCGCGGGACGCCCGCCGCGCGGGTCTCCTCCCCGGGCTGGTCCAACTCGGCCGGGGGCGGAGCGATGGCGGGCAGCCGCACCGTGAACTCGCTCCCCTGCCCGGGTCCCGCGCTCCACGCCGCGACCGTGCCCCCGTGCAGCTCGACCAGCCGCCTCACGAGCGCGAGGCCAAGGCCGAGCCCGCCGCGGGAGCGGTCCAGGCTCTGCGGCTCCTGCACGAAGAGGTCGAACACCCGCCCGAGCAGGTCGGTGCGGATGCCCTGGCCGCTGTCGCGCACGCGCAGCACCGCCGCGTCGCCCGCCCGCTCGGTCGTGACGGTCACCCGCCCGCCGGGCGGCGTGTACTTGAGGGCGTTGTCGACCAGGTTGTTGACCACCTGCTCGAGGCGGGCCGGGTCGGCGTCCACGTGGACCGCGGGGCCCTCGAGACGCACGTCGTGGCGCTCGGTGCGGCCGGCCTGCGCGAGGGCGGCGAGGCAGCGGCCGGCCAGCGCGCGCATCTCGACCGCGCGGCGCTGCAGCTCCACCTTGCCGGAGGTGGCGCGGGCCACGTCGAGCAGATCGTCGACCAGGCGCGCCAGGTGGCCGGTCTGCCGGCCGATGATCGCCACCACGTGACGCATGGTCTCGTCGCCCTCGAGACGCTCCAGCACCGCCACCGCATTGGACAGGGTGCCGAGCGGATTGCGCAGCTCGTGGCCGAGCATGGCCAGGAACTCGTCCTTGGCCTGGGTCTCCGCCCGGAGCGAGCGCGCGAGGGCCTCGGCCTCCTCCCGGCGCTCGCGCACGTGGGCCTCGTGCTGGGTGCGCTCGGTGATGTCGAGCGCGACGCTCAGCACCGCCGGTTCGCCCCCGAAGGTGATGACCTCCGAGTTCACCAGCAGCTGACGCTCCTCGCCCGAGCCGGTGTGGAAGGCGACCTCGAAGTCGCGTACCCGGCCCTCCCGGTGGAGCAGGCGCAGCATGCGCTCGTCCAGATCCGCCCGGCCGGCGAGCAGCTCCTCGCGCGAGCGTCTGCTGTGGCGCACCGCGGCCTCGTTCACCTCCAGCCGGCGCTGGTCGCGCAGGCTCGCGATGGACATCGGCAGCGGGTTGGCGTGAAAGGCCACCATGAACCGGCGCTCGCTCTCCCGCAGCGCCTCCTCGGCCCGCGTGCGGTCGGTGATGTCGGTCAGGGCGCTCAGGATGCACGCCTCGCCGTCGAACTGCACGATGTCGGCGGAGAGCACGGTGACCCGCTCGTCGCCGTTCTTGACCCGGAAGCGGCACTCCAGGTTGCGCACCGACCCGCCCGCCTTCAGCTCGCGGATCCCCTCGTCCCGCAGGGCCGGATCGACCCAGAGGCCGAGCTCGACCGGAGTGCGCCCGAGGATCTCCTCGCGGCTGTATCCGCTCGTCCTCAGGAAGGCGTCGTTGGCGTCGCGGATGCGGCCGTCGGCCAGGCCGGTCAGGCACAGGATGGTGGGGCTCAGCCCGAACACCGCGCGGAGCTTTTCCCCGAAGCCCGGGACCGGCTGCATGGCCGGCAGTATGCCGGTCGGGGACGCCCGGTGGCAAGCGCCCCGGCCGCTCCGGGCCCCGGACGGGTGTATCATACCGGCCGACGCTGACCCTCCCAGGAGGCGACCATGACGAGCCAGGCGAGCGCGACGCACGACATCGACGTCCAGGACGTGGAGTACCTCCGTCACGGCGACCGCCCGCTGCTGGCGCGCCTGTACAGCCCGCGCGGCGACGGGCCCTTCCCGATGATCGTCGACCTGCACGGCGGGGCGTGGTGCCGGGGCGACCGCACGAACGACGCGATCATGAACGAGCCGCTCGCCCGCAGCGGCGTGGTGGTGGCCGCGCTCGACTTCCGCATGCCGCCCGACGCGTCCTACCCGGGCTCGCTCGTCGACATCAGCTACGGCATCCGCTGGCTCAAGAGCCGCGCAACCACCCTGCGTAGCCGCCCGGACCTGCTCGGGATCATGGGCGCCTCGAGCGGGGCACACCAGGCGATGCTGCTCGCGATGAAGCCGCGCGACGCCAAGTACGCCGCGCTTCCCCTGCCCGCGGGATCCGCCGCGGTGGACGGCTCCGTGCGCTGCGCGGTGCTCTGCTGGCCGGTCATCGATCCGCTCGGGCGCTACCGCTACGCCAAGAAGCTCAAGGCCGGCGGGGCGCCGTACCCGGAGGTCGTCGACCGGGTGCTGCCCGGCCACGATCAGTACTGGATCACCGAGGACGCGATGGCGGAGGGCAACCCCACCCTCGCGCTCGAGCGGGGTGAGCCGGTGGAGCTGCCGCCCGTGCTCTACATCCAGGGCGATCGCGACATGGCGCACCCCCGGCCCGACTTGGACCGCTTCGTCGCCGGCTACCGCAAGGCGGGCGGCTCGCTCGACCTCGAGCTGCTCGCGGGCGAGGCCGAGGGCTACATCGGCCGGAA
>DATFAJ010000583.1:0-17404 GCA_035254745.1 Candidatus Methylomirabilota bacterium
CGGCGTCGAGAGCCGGAGCGACCGGCGCCGGCTGGGCCGCGCCCCCCGCGTCTCGACGATCCGGCTCCGGCGGGCGCGAGGCCGCCGGGCTCTCGGCGGAGGGCGGGCGCGAGGGCTCGACGCGCGCCGGCCGACCCACGAGACCCGTCGCGGGCGCGGCGACCTTCTCGCGCGGCGTCTCGCGAGCCGTCGGCTCCTGCCGGGCCGACTCCTGCAGGGCCGGCGTGCGCTCGAACACGTACACCGCGAGCAGCGCGACCATCACGAGGGCGGCGGCCTCGGCGGGGAGCTTCACCGAGAACGGCAGGAAGACCGCGGCGGCCGCGCGCCGGTACCAGGGCCGGGGCCGCGCCGCCTCCATCACGCGATCGACGAAGCCCACCGGCGCGCGCGCGGGCTCGACCCCGCGGAGCAGGGCCACCGTCCGCTCGAGGCGCGCCAGCTCGCGCCGGCAGTCCGGGCAGCCTTCGAGGTGAGCGGCCACCTCGCGGCGCTCGTCCGGGCCGAGCGCCTCGTCCAGGAAGGCGGAGAGCGATTCGCGCGCGTCGTGACAGGTCATGGCAGAAAGCGCTCCAGCTTCTCCTTGAGGTCCGCGCGCGCCCGGTGCAGGCGGGAGCGGACCGTCCCGAGCTCGAGGTCCAGCACCTCCGCGATCTCCTCGTACGCGAGGCCCTCGAGGTCGCGCAGCACCACCACGATGCGGCGCTCCTCGGGCAGCTCCGCGATCGCGCGGTGGAGCGCGGCCTCGAGCTCGCTCCGCTCGACCGCGGCATCCGGGCGCTCGCCGCCGGGCAGCCGCATCAGCGTCTCCTCGCCCTGCCGATGCTGCCGCCGCTCGGCGGTCGCGAGCCGGTTCAGGCAGAGCCGCGAGGTGATGGCGTAGAGCCAGGTCGAGAGCTTGGCGTCGCCGCGGAACTCGGCCAGGCCGCGGTGGGCGCGGAGGAAGGCCTCCTGGGCCACCTCCTGGGCCTCGGCGGCGTTGCCGAGCATCCGCACCGCCACCCCGAACACGCGATGCTGGTACGTGATCACCAGCTCCTCGAAGGCGGCGGTGTCGCCGGCGCGCAGCCGGTCCAGGAAGCGCGGCGCGTCGCCTGCCTCCGCCTCTCGCACGGTAAGACCATACCGCGGCCGGGAAGTTCCCGCGTAGAAATGCCGGCGGCGGCGCGGGCGGAAAGGGCCCGAACCGGCGTGGTAAACTCCGCGGCATCATGACCAAGCGCGAGCGTGTCCTGTCGGCGACCCGCCGAGGGCCGGTGGATCGTCCTCCGGTGTCCTTCTGGCGTCACGTGCCCGACGTCGACCACACCGCGGCCGGCCTGGCCGACGCCATGCTGGCCTTCCAGCGGAAGTGGGACCTCGACTTCGTCAAGGTGATGTCGAGCGGCGTGTACTGCGTGGAGGACTGGGGCTGCCGGGTGGCGTACCAGGGCTCGCCCAACGGGGCCAAGCAGTGCACCGAGCACGGGGTGCTGGAGCGAAAGGACTGGGCCCGGGTGCGGCCGCTCGACGAGGGGGCCGGCGCGCTCGGCCGCGAGCTCGAGGCGGTGCGCCTGGTCGCGCGCGGGCGCGCGGACGACGCGCCCATCCTGCACACCCTCTTCTCGCCGCTCACGGTGGCCCGCAAGCTCGCCGGCGACCGGATGGTCGCGGACCTGCGCGCGGAGCCGGCCGCGGTGGAGCCCGCGCTCGACGCCATCGCCGACACCATGGCGCGCCACGCGCGCGCCGCGCTCGACGCGGGTGCCGACGGCCTCTTCTTCGCCACCCAGGCCGCGGCGCCCGACGTGCTCACCGCGGAGGAGACCGCGCACTTCGAGGTGCCCCGCATGCGGCGCATCCTCGACGCGGTCGGGGATCGCTCGGCCCTCACCCTGCTGCACGTGCACGGGCGGGACGTCTACTTCGACCAGGCGACGACCCTGCCGGTCCACGCGATGAACTGGCACGACCGGCTGAGCACGCCGCGGCTCGGCGACGGGCACCGGCGCTTCGCGGGAGCGGTGGTGGGCGGCCTCGGCGAGCACGGGACGCTCAAGACCGGGCCCCCGGACGCGGTCGCCGCCGAGGTGCGCGACGCGATCGCGCAGACCGGCGGGCGCGGGGTGATGATCGGGCCCGGCTGCGTCCTGCCGCTGGCCACGCCGGACGCGCACCTGGCCGCGGTGGTGGCGGCGGTGAAGGCGGCGGCATGAGGCGCCGGGGCTCGCGGGCGCTGCGCGCCGCGCTGGCCGCGGTCGTCGCGATCGGGCTCGGGTGGACGCCGGCCGCGGTCCGGGCCCAGGCGCCCGGCGAGCTGCGGGTGGCGCTGCCGTGGACGCCCGAGAACCTGGATCCCACCATGAACCTCTCCTCCATCCGCGCCAAGGTGGGGGTGAGCATCTTCGACTCCCTGGTGGGTCGCGACGCCGACAACAAGCTCGTCCCCCAGCTCGCGGAGTCCTGGAAGGCGCTGGACGACGTGACGTGGCAGCTCAGGCTGCGCCGCGGCGTGGTGTTCCACGACGGCGAGCCGTTCAACGCGGAGGCGGTGCGCTTCACCTTCGAGCGCGTGCTCGATCCCAACCAGAAGTCGCCCAACCGCGCGAACGTGGGTGAGGTGGCGCGGGTCGAGGTGGTCGACGACTACACCGTCAACCTGGTCCTGCGGCAGCCCTACGCTCCGCTCCTCAACCGGCTCATCGACTTCCCGATCGTCCCGCCGAAGTACACCGCCGAGAAGGGCAACCAGGGCCTCGCCCTCCGCCCGGTGGGCACCGGGCCGTTCCGCTTCGTGGAGCTGGTGAAGGACGACCATCTGATCGTGGAGGCCTTCGACCGGCACTGGCGCGGCGCCCCGAAGATCCGCCGCATCGTCTACAAGCCGATCCCCGAGCCCTTCACCCGCGCGGCCGCACTGCGCAACAACGAGGTAGACCTGATCGACACGGTACCGCCCAACCTCGCCGCGGAGCTCGAGCGGGCCGCGGGCATCCGGGTGTCCCGCGTGCCCAGCACCTGGATCATCTATCTCGGGCTCAACGCCTTCCGGAAGCCGCTCTCCGACGTGCGGGTGCGGCAGGCCCTCAACTACGCGACCGACGTGGACGCGCTCGTCAAGAGCGTGCTCGACGGCAACGCGCGACGCCTCGACGGCCCGTTCACGCCCCAGATGTTCGGGTTCGACCCGTCCGTGAAGGGCTACGGGCCGGATCCCGCGAAGGCGCGGCGCCTGCTCGCGGAGGCGGGCTATCCCGACGGGGTCGAGATCACGCTGGAGGCGCCGGCGGGCCGCTACCAGGGCGACAAGGAGATCGCGGAGGCGCTCGGAGGGCAGTGGCAGAAGGCGGGCTTCAAGCCGCGCGTGCAGGTGGCGGAGTGGGGCGCCTACTTCAAGCGCTACCTGGGCAAGCAGTTCCAGGACGCGTACCTGCTCGGGCTCGGCGGGCCCATGCAGGACGGCGACGAGCTCTACAACCTGGTCTCCTCGAAGGGCCGCGGCCTCTACTACAAGAACGAGAAGGTCGACGCGCTCTTCGACGCGGGGCGCTCCACGATGGACCCGGCGAAGCGGCGGAAGATCTACGGAGACCTCGCGCGGACCATGATCGAGGACGCCACGTGGGTCTTTCTCATGCAGCAGGTCGACATCTACGCCATGCGCGACCGCGTGACGTGGACGCCGCGCGGCGACCAGTGGATGCCGCTCCACGAGGTGGTCGTCAAGTAGCCGGGTCGATCGCCGGGCGAACCGCGGTTCAGCCGCGATTGCTCAGAAAGAAGGCGACTCGCTCCTAGTGCGCGAAATTCCGAGCCGGAGGGGCGCGAACCCACCGACTTATCCACGGGCCGCCCACGGTTCCTGTGCATTGAGCCGGGCGCGCGAGCGGATTCAACTTCCTTGCCAAGCCTCCTCCGCGGAACGAGGATTCTTCGAGATGAACGTCACGAAGCCGCTCCCGGATACCTTCGGCGTGTGGCAGCAGGCCTTCCGTCGCCTCGAGACGGACCGGACGTTTCTCGAATGGATCGACGGCCAGGAGTTCGCCGGCGGCACCCTCGGCGCCTGGGCTCAGCAGACCCTCCGGGGAGAGCGGACCCGGTCGGGAAGTCGACCTTCCGACGGCGCCTGACCCCGGCTCGCTCAGCCGCGATGGCGAAACCCAGGCGGACCCCAGCCGACGATCTGCGAGAAATTCCACCGCGCGAGTTCGTCCAGGCCCGGAACGCGCTGGCGGCCCGGCTCGCGCAGAGCGGCCGGAGCGCCGAGGCGCGCCGGGTCGCCCGGCTCCCACGGCCGAGCCCGGTGGTGTGGGCGCTCAACCGGGTGGGCATCTCCCGGGCCCGTGAGCTGCGCCTCCTGATCGACGCCGCGGACCGCCTCCGCCGGGCGCAGCTCGGGCGGGGCGATCAGCGGGCGGCCACGGAGGACTACCGGCACGCGTTCGAGCCCCTGGCGCGCGAGGCGAACCGGGTTCTGCGAGATGCCGGTTCGAGTGTCTCGGCCGCACTCGACCGGCGGATCCGGAGCACGCTGCTGGCGGCGGTGACCGATCGGGGGCTTCGCGCCGATCTCGAAGCCGGCCGCCTGGCCGGAGAGCACGCCGACCCCGGCTTCGCGGTCATCTCGCGAGGCCCGGTGCCGGCCGAGTTCCTGCGTGATCGACCAAGAAACCGACCGGCTCCCGTCGTCCGCCCTACGCCCGCCCCGGTCACGAGACCCTCGCCGACCGCCGCCGAGTCGCGGAAGGTCCGCCGGCAGCGGGCCCGCGCGGCACGCGAGGCGGCACGGGAGACGCAAGCGCTGCAAGCACGGGCGCGTCGAGCGGAGCGCGTGGCGCAGGCGGCCGCGAAGCGCGTCGAGGCCGTGCGCCGCGAGCTGCGGGCCCTCGAGGAGCGGAGCGCGACGCTGAAGGCGGTCGCCGAGGCCGCCCGGAGGGCCCACACCGCGCGGGCCGGCCGCACGCCGCGGGCGGGATAGCCCGCGGTCGCGCCGGAGGTGTCAGGTCGCTCCCGGCTTCTCCGGCTCGGGCCGCGACTCGGTCTCTTCCGCGACGGGGCGGTCACAAGCGGGGCACTCGCGGTAGGTACGGACCCGATCGCCTTCTCTCCGCATGCGAGTCGCGAGGGCACGACCGCACTTGGCGCATCGCGCGGATTCGTCGGCGGTCGCCATGGTGCCCCTCGCACCGAGCATGGACCGTGCCCATCTCGATTCGTCGCCGTGGGCGCGTGAAGCGCCCGGAATGATCCGGCCGGCGGCGCGGAACGGGCAGGGATTACCGCGTAGGTCCGGGGACGTGGTCAGCTTTCCGGTACGCCAAGACGCCGTGACTCGTCTCGCCAGATCTTGTAGCAGTCCTCGTGAGCGAGGCCTCGGGTGTCGCCCGGCCCCTCGACCTCCCGCTCGACGGTGTCCTTCGTGATCGCTCTCCCGCACACGTCGCACGGCCGTCCGGTGCCCCGCCGCGCGACCGATAGGCTGCCGGCCGGGAAGAGCCGGCCGTCGCCGAGTCGCTCCCGCACGTCCTGCCGCAGCGCCTCGGTGGGGAGGTCGCTACCGCCGGCGATGTAACGACACGCGGGCCGACGCGCGCGACCACGCTGGTGGCCCCGCGCCCGCAGCACGAATAGCAGCCATCCGACATTGCACTCCTTCTTCACGCCCGGTCACTACCGCAAGCTCCATGCCGATCCGAGAACGACCACCGCGGCGGTAGTTACGCGAGCGCGGAACATCCGGACGTCGTCGGTCGGAAGAAATATCCGGCACGGAACGTTGGTCGCAGTCCATGTGGGTTTCCACGCAGCGCGCCACCACTACCGGTAGGGTCAGCGGCGGAATCGTTTTTTGTAGCGGTCCAGGGAGGCCGTCACCGGAGAATACTCCGCGCGGAGGACCGTGACCCATGCGCTTCCTGTGGACGTACCTGGTGGTGGTCGTGGTGTTCGCCTTCGGATTCCTCTGCGCCTCCGCGTTCACGCTCGGAGACGACTAGCCCCCCGCTCGCGTCGCACCTGGCTCGCCTCCGGTGAGCCCCGCACCCCTGTGCTAATATCCGACGGTGCGTATGTCTTCGACGAACCTGCTCGATTGCTCGCCCGCCGAGATGGAGGCGCTCGCCGAGTCGCTGGGGGCCCCACGGTACCGGGGACGGCAGCTCGCCCGCTGGATCTTCGGCCGGGGGGTGGTGGACCTGGAGGCGATGACGGACCTGCCGCGCGACTTCCGCGCCGCCCTGGCCGCCGGGACCACGGCGGAGCTGCCCGAGATCGAGCGCCGGACCCCGTCGCAGGACGGCAGCCACAAGCTCGTGCTCCGCTACCCGGACGGGGCGCGGGTCCAGGCGGTGCTGATGCCGGACGGCGACCGGCTCACCCTCTGCGTGTCCACCCAGGTGGGGTGCGGCTTCGGCTGCGCCTTCTGCTACACCGGCACGATGGGGCTCGAGCGCAACCTGAGCGCGGGCGAGATCGTGGCGCAGGTGCTGGTGGCCCGCCGCGGGCTCGGCCCGGGGGAGCGCATCACCCACATCGTCTACATGGGCATGGGTGAGCCCCTCGCCAACTACACCGCGACCGTGAAGTCCCTGCGGCTGCTGACCGACCCGCAGGCCTTCGGCTTCTCGCCTCGCCGCATCACGGTGTCCACCGTCGGCCTCGTGAGCGGCATCGAGCGGCTCGCCAAGGAGAACCTCAAGGTCAACCTGGCCATCTCCCTGCACGCCACCAGCAACGAGATCCGCGACCGGATCATGCCGGTCAACCGCGGCTTCGCCATCGAGGAGCTGCTCGCCGCGTGCCGGCGCTTCCCGCTGCCGTTCCGCCAGCGGATGACCTTCGAGTACGTGCTCCTGGACGGCGTCAACGACGCGATCGAGGACGCGAAGCGCCTGGTGCGCCTTCTGAAAGGCATCCGGGGCAAGATCAACCTGATCCCGTTCAACGACTGGGAGGGCTCGGGCTTCGCCCGGCCGCCGCTGCCGCGCATCCTCGCGTTCCAGGCGGTGCTCCTCGAGCACGGCATCACCGCGACCATCCGCTGGAGCAAGGGGGAGGACATCGGAGCGGCCTGCGGCCAGCTCCACGAGGCGGTGCCGGTATGAGCGCGCCGGTGACGGTGGCCTTCACCACGCTCGGCTGCCGGCTCAACCAGGTCGAGTCGCAGGAGATGGGGGCGCTGCTCGAGGGGCGCGGCTTCCGGGTGGTGCCCGCGGACGGCCGCGCGCAGGTCTACGTGGTCAACACGTGCACGGTGACCGGACGGGCGGACTTCTCCGATCGGCAGGCCATCCGGCGCATCACCCGCGCGCACCCTGACGCGCTCCTGGTGGTCACCGGCTGCTACGCCCAGACGGATCCCGACGCGGTGGCGGCGCTGTCCGGAGTGGATCTGGTGGTGGGCAACCAGGAGAAGTACCGGCTGCCCGACCTGCTCGACTCGCTCGTCAAGCGCGCGCGGCCGGAGGTGACGGTGGGCGACGTCCGCGAGGCCCGCGGCGTCCCGATCGCGCCGCTGACGCGGATCGCCGGCCGGTCGCGAGCCTTCGTGAAGATCCAGGACGGCTGCCAGCACCGCTGCGCCTTCTGCATCGTGCCGGTCGCGCGCGGGGGCAGCCGGAGCCAGGAGCCGAAGGTCGTGCTCGACCAGGTCCGCGCCCTCGCGGAGGCCGGCTACCCGGACATCACGCTGACCGGCGTGGACATCGGCCACTACGGCTGGGACCTCTATCCGCGGACGTCGCTCGCCACGCTGGTACGCAGCCTCGCCGCCGTCCCCGGCCTGCGCTGGCTGCGGCTGTCCTCGGTGCTGCCGTCCTACTTCACCGCGGACCTCGTCGACGCGGTGACCACGCTGCCGGTCGTCGCGCCGCACCTGCACCTGCCGCTGCAGAGCGGGAGCGACCACGTGCTGCGCCTCATGCGGCGGCCGTACCACACCGGCATGTACCGCGACCTGGTCGACCGCCTGGCCGCCGCCGTCCCGGGGCTCGGGCTCGGGGCCGACGTCATCGTCGGCCACCCGGGGGAGACCGACGCGGACTTCGAGGCGACGCTGACCCTGGTCGCGGCGCTGCCGTTCTCGTACCTGCACGTCTTCGCCTACTCGGACCGCAGGGGCACCGAGGCCGCGCGGCGCCCGGGCCACGTGCCCGCCGCGGTGATCCGGGAGCGCAGCCGGCGGCTGCGGCGCCTCGGGCGTGAGAAGAGCCACGCCTTCCGGCACGCCCTGGTCGGCACGCGCCGCGAGGTCCTGGTGCTGGACGCGCGGGATCGCGGCACGGGCTTGCGGTCCGGTCTCACCTCGAACTACGTCGAGGTGCTGTTCCCGGGCCCCGAGGATCTCGGCCGGCGCATGGCGACGATCGAGATCGCCGAGGTCCGCGGCGATCGGACCCACGGCCGCCTCGTCGAGGTCCCGGCGTGAGCGCGGCGCGCGCGGCGGCCCCGCCCGAGCCGGCGCTCGGCATCATCGGCGGCAGCGGGCTCTACGAGATGGACGGCATCGAGGACCTGCGCTGGGTCCGGGTGCGCACGCCGTTCGGCGAGCCCTCCGACGCGTTCGGCACCGGACGCCTCGGCGACCGGCGCGTCATCTTCCTGCCCCGCCACGGCCGCGGCCACCGGCTGAGCCCCAGCGAGATCAACTACCGCGCGAACATCTGGGGCCTCAAGGCCCTCGGCGTCCGCTGGGTCGTCTCGGTGAGCGCGGTGGGCAGCATGAAGGAGGACATTCACCCGCTCGACCTCGTCGTGCCCGACCAGTTCTACGACCAGACCCGGCGACGCGTCTCGACCTTCTTCGGCGAGGGCATCGTGGGCCACGTGGGCATGGCCGACCCGGTGTGCCCGGGGCTCGGAGACCTGCTGGAGACCGCGGGCCGGGAGGCGGGTGCGCGCGTGCACCGCGGCGGGACCTACATCTGCATCGAGGGCCCCCAGTTCTCCACCAAGGGCGAGTCCCAGATCTTCCGCCGCTGGGGGGTCTCGGTCATCGGGATGACCAACATGCCCGAGGCCAAGCTCGCGCGCGAGGCCGAGCTGTGCTACGCGACGCTCGCGCTCGCCACCGACTACGACGTCTGGCACGAGAGCCACGCCGCGGTGACCGTCGAGGCGGTGGTGGCCAACCTGCTCAAGAACGTGGCCACCGCCAAGGTCGTCCTGCGGCGGATGATCCCGCGGGTGGGGAAGGCGTGCGCGGCCGGCTGCGGCGACGCGCTCGCGAGCGCGGTCATCACCAACCCCAAGCTATTCCCGCCGCGCACGCGCAAGAACCTGGCCCTGCTCCTCGATCGCTACTTCCCGCCCGCGCCGCAGGGGCGCCGCCGTGGCTGAGCCCGAGCTCGACGTGGTCGGCATCGGCAACGCCCTGGTGGACGTGCTCAGCCACGCCGACGAGGATCAGGTCACGCGGCAGGGCCTCGTGAAGGGCACGATGCACCTGGTCGACGAGGCCCGCGCCCGCACGCTCTACGAGGCGATGGGCCCCGGGGTCGAGATGTCGGGCGGCTCGGCCGCCAACACCGTGGTGGGCGTCGCTTCCTTCGGAGGCCGCGCGCACTACGTGGGCAAGGTCCGCGACGACCAGCTCGGGGAGGTCTTCGGTCACGACCTGCGGGCAACCGGCGTCGGCTACGACACCCCCCGGGCCACCAACGGGCCGCCCACCGGGCGCTGCCTCATCCTGGTGACCCCGGACGCGCAGCGCACCATGAGCACCTTCCTCGGGGCCTCGGTGCGGCTCGGGCCCGCGGACGTGGACCGGCGCCTGGTCGCGCGAGGCAAGATCCTCTATCTCGAGGGCTATCTCTTCGATCCCCCCGAGGCGCAGGAGGCCTTCCGCGCCGCCGCCGCCATCGCGCACGAGGCGGGGCGCAAGGTGGCGCTCACCCTCTCGGATCCGTTCTGCGTGGAGCGGCACCGCGCCGCCTTCCTCGACCTCGTCGAGCACCACGTCGACATCCTCTTCGCGAACGAGCTCGAGATCTGCGCGCTCTACCAGGTGCGCGACTTCGACGCGGCGCTGCCGCACGTGCGCGGGCACTGCGAGCTGGCCGCGCTGACCCGGAGCGCCAAGGGCTCCGTGCTGGTGAACGGGGACCGGATGCACGTAATCCGGGCCCATCCGGTCGAGGCGGTGGTGGACACCACCGGGGCGGGGGATCTCTACGCCTCAGGGGTCCTCTACGGGCTCGCCCAGGGCCTGGACCTGCCCACCTGCGGGCGCCTCGGCTCGCTGGCCGCCGCCGAGGTCATCGCCCACGTGGGCGCGCGCCCGATGGTGCCGCTGGCCGACCTGGCCGCGCCGGTGCTCGGATAGCCCGCGATGACCGACGCCTCCGCCCTCGCGCCCAAGTACGACCGGCTCGTGGAGCTCCTCCGCGGGATGAGCCGGGTGATCGTGGCCTTCTCCGGGGGCGTGGACTCGACCTTTCTCGCCCGCGCGGCCAAGGACGCGCTCGGGGACGGGGCGCTGCTGGTCACCGCCGACTCGGAGACGTACCCGACCGCCGAGCTCGAGGAGACCCGCCGGCTCGCCGGCCTGCTCGGGATGCGCCACGAGGTCATCGAGACCCGTGAGCTGGATCGACCGGAGTACGCGCGCAACGGGCCCGACCGGTGCTTCCACTGCAAGGAGGAGCTGTTCAGCCGGCTCGAGCCCATCGCCCGCCGGGTCGGTATCGCCCAGCTCGTGTACGGCGCCAACATGGACGACCTCGGCGACCACCGCCCGGGCATGAAGGCGGCGGAGGCGCGCGGCGTGCGCGCCCCCCTGATCGAGGCCGAGCTGTGGAAGGAGGAGATCCGCGCGCTCTCCCGCGAGCTGGGCCTCCCGACCTGGGACAAGCCCTCCTTCGCGTGCCTCTCCTCGCGCTTCCAGTACGGCGACGCGATCACCGCCCAGAAGCTCCGGCAGATCGACGAGGCGGAGGCCTTCGTGCGCAGCCTGGGCTTCCGCCAGTTCCGGGTGCGCCACCACGACCGGCTGGCCCGCCTGGAGCTGCCCGCGGAGGAGATGCCGCGGCTCTGGCAGGACGAGCGCCACGCCGCGATCGTCCGCCGCTTCCGCGAGCTCGGCTACCTCTACGTGACGCTCGACCTGCAGGGCTTCCGCAGCGGCAGCGCCAACGAGGCCCTCAAGTGGATCGGGAAAAAGTAAGGGCCCTGCTGGAAGAGGTCGCGGGGGGCACGCTGACCCCGGAGCAGGCACTCGCCCGCCTGCGCTCGCTTCCTTACGACGACCTCCGCTTCGCCCGCGTCGATCTGCATCGCTCGCTGCGCCACGGCGTGCCCGAGGCCGTCTTCTGCGCGGGCAAGACCCCGGAGCAGGTCGTGGCCATCGTCGAGCGCCTGGCCGAGCACCACGACAACGTGCTGGCCACCCGCGCGGAGCCCGCGGTGGCGGCCGCCCTCCTCGCGAGCGGCCTGCCGTGCCGCGTGCACGCGGCCGCGCGCCTGGTCGTGGTCAAGCCCACCGCGCGCGACGGGGTCGGGCTCATCGTGGTGGTGAGCGCCGGGACCGCCGACCTGCCGGTGGCGGAGGAAGCGGCGGTGACCGCCGAGGTCATGGGCAACCACGTCGAACGCGTCTTCGACTGCGGGGTGGCCGGCCTCCATCGCCTGGTGCCGCACCTCGACCGCCTCAACGAGGCCAACGCGATCATCGCGGTGGCGGGGATGGACGGGGCGCTGCCGAGCGTGCTCGGCGGCCTCGTGGATCGGCCGGTCATCGCGGTACCGACCAGCGTGGGCTACGGCGCCTCGTTCGGGGGCGTGGCCGCGCTGCTCACCATGCTCAACTCCTGCGCGCCGGGCGTCTCGGTGGTCAACATCGACAACGGCTACGGCGCGGCCGCCCAGGCCAACCAGATCAACAAGCTCGCCACCAAGCAGCGGTGACCTTGCTCAAGCTCGCCTACTTCGACTGCCCGAGCGGGGCCGCGGGCGACATGATCCTGGGCGCGCTGGTGGACGCCGGCGTCCCCTTCGAGAAGCTCCAGAGCGAGCTCGCCGGCCTCGCCCTCGCCGGCTACCGGCTGGAGCGCTCGGAGGTCATGAAGGCGGGGTTTCGAGCCACCAAGGTGCACGTGCACCTCGACGGCTACGAGGAGGGCCCGGGCTACTTCCGGAGACTGCCGGAGCCGGAGGGGCAACACGAGCACTCGCCGGCCGGGCATCGAGGGCTGGGCGAGATCCTGGGCATCCTCGAGCGCAGCCGCCTGACCCCGGTGGTCCGCGACATGGCCTCGCGGGTCTTCCGCCGCCTGGCGGAGGCGGAGGCCCGGGTGCACGGCACCACGCCTGAGCGCGTGCAGTTCCACGACGTGGGCGCGATCGACGCGATCGTGGACGTGACCGGATCGTGCATCGGTCTGCACCTGCTCGGCGTCGACGCGGTCCATTTCGGGACGCTACCGGTCGGCGGGGGGTTCGTCCAGGGGCCGCACGGGCGAATCCCGGTCCCGGCCCCGGCGGTGGCGGAGCTGCTCAAGGGCTTCCCCACGCTCGACAACGGGATCCGGCGGGAGCTGGTGACCCCGACCGGGGCCGCGATCCTGACCACGCTGGCGGTCGGGTCGGGCGCGATGCCCGCGATGCGGGTGACCGCGGTGGGCTACGGGGCGGGGACCCTCGACCTCGAGACTCCGAACGTGCTGCGCGTCTTCCTGGGCGAGGCCGCGGCGGCCGCGCCGACCGAGACCATCGTCCAGGTCGAGACCACCGTCGACGACATGTCCCCCCAGCTCTACGAGCCGCTGCTCGAGCGCCTGCTCGAAAGCGGCGCCCTGGACGCCTGGCTCACCCCGGTCATCATGAAGCGCAGCCGGCCCGGGGTGGTCCTGACCGCCCTCTCCGAGCCGGGCCGCGTGGCCGATCTCTCCCGCCTCCTCTTCGAGGAGTCCTCGACCATCGGGGTGCGCTGGACCGCCTACCAGCGGGCGCGCCTCGACCGGGAGATGGTCCGCCTCGAGACCGCGCACGGGCCGGTGACCTTCAAGGTGTCCCGGCTCGACGGGCGGGTGATCACGGTGACCCCCGAGTTCGAGGAGATCCGGCGCATCGCGCGCGACCGCGGGCTCGCGGTCCGCGAGGTCCTCGAGCAGGCGCGCACCGAGGGCCGACGGCTCCTCTCGTCCTCTTGACAGAACCCCCGGCCGGGACTACGGTTGGGGGCGCTTTCCCGGCCTCGGACCCTTCACTCAGGAGGTAGCGCGGTGAAAAAGACCGTGTCGATGACGATCAACGGTGCCCCCCAATCGCACGAGGTCGAGCCCCGGCTACTGCTCGTGCACTACATCCGGGAACAGGCCGGCCTCACCGGCACTCACGTGGGATGCGACACGAGCCAGTGCGGGGCCTGCACGGTGCACGTCAACGGCGTGGCCGTGAAGTCGTGCACGCTCCTCGCGGTGCAGTGCGACGGCGCGCAGGTGCTGACCATCGAGGGTCTCGCCAAGGACGGCAAGCTCCACCCGATCCAGGACGCGTTCTGGGAGAAGCACGGGCTGCAGTGCGGCTTCTGCACGCCGGGCATGATCATGTCGGCCCACCAGATGCTGCAGCGCAACCCGCGGCCGACCGAGGCCCAGATCCGCCACGATCTCGAAGGCAACCTGTGCCGCTGCACGGGCTACCACAACATCGTCAAGGCCATCCAGTACGCCGCCGAGAAGATGGCGGGGAAGTAGGAGGCGACCATGGCCACCGCCCGGCTGCTCGGCGCGAGCATCAAGCGGCGTGAAGACCCCCGGTTCATCACCGGCAAGGGCAACTACACCGACGACCTGAAGCTGCCCGGCCTGACCCACGCGGTCTTCGTGCGCAGCCCGCACGCGAACGCGAAGATCCGCCGGATCGATACGTCGAAGGCGGCGAAATCGCCCGGGGTGGTCGCGATCTTCACCGGCAAGGACATGACCGGCGTCAACTCGCTGCCCTGCGGCTGGCTCCTGCCCGAGCTGAAGATTCCGCCCCACATGCCGCTGGCCACCGACGCCGCCCACTACGTGGGCGACCCGGTGGCGATCGTCATCGCGGAGAGCCAGTCGGCCGCGAGCGACGCGGCCGAGCTGGTGGCGGTCGACTGGGACGTCCAGCCCTCGGTGACCAGCACCGAGCGGGCGGCGGCCAAGGGCTCGGTCCAGATCCACGAGGTCGCGCCGGACAACGTGGCGTTCAGGTGGCAGATCGGCGACGGCGCCGCCACCGACGCCGCGTTCAAGTCGGCCGCGGTCACCGTGAAGAAGCGGATCGTCAACCAGCGGCTCGTGGCCAACCCCATGGAGCCGCGCGCCTGTGTGGCGCGGTACGACGATTCGACCGGGGAGTGGACGCTCTGGGTGACCTCGCAGAACCCCCACGTGCACCGGCTCCTCATGACCGCCTTCGTGCTCGGCATCCCGGAGCACAAGGTGCGGGTCATCGCGCCGGACGTGGGCGGCGGCTTCGGCTCCAAGATCTTCCTCTACAACGAGGAGACGGTCTGCACCTGGGCCACCAAGCAGATCAAGCGGCCGATCCGCTGGACCTCCTCGCGCAGCGAAGCCTTCCAGACCGACGCCCACGGGCGCGACCACGTGACCGACGCCGAGGTCGCGCTCTCCAAGGACGGCAAGTTCCTGGGGCTGCGGGTGAAGACCACCGCGAACCTGGGCGCCTATCTCTCCACCTTCGCGCCCGCGGTGCCGACCTACCTCTACGCCACCCTGCTCAACGGGGTGTACGAGTGGCCCGCCATCCACGCGGAGGTCACCGGCGTCTTCACCAACACCACGCCGGTGGACGCCTACCGTGGGGCCGGCCGGCCCGAGGCGTGTTACCTGCTGGAGCGGATGGTCGACGCCGCGGCGGCCGCGCTCAAGATGGACCCGGCCGACATCCGGAAGAAGAACTTCATCCCCAAGTTCGACAACGGCTACCAGACCAAGGTGGCGCTGCAGTACGACAGCGGCAACTACGGGGCCGCCTTCGACAAGCTGCTCGGGATGCTCGACTACAAGAAGTTCCGGGCCGACCAGGCCGCGGCGCGGGCCAAGGGTCGGCTGATGGGGATCGGCTTCTCGACCTACATCGAGGCCTGCAGCATCGCGCCCTCCAAGGTGGTGGGCTCGCTCGGGGCGCAGGCCGGGCTCTGGGAGTCCGGCAAGGTCCAGGTGCACCCGACCGGCAAGGTCAGCGTGTTCACCGGGTCGCACTCGCACGGGCAGGGCCACGAGACGACCATGGCCCAGATCGTGGCCGACAGCCTCGGCATCCCGATGGACGACATCGAGATCGTTCACGGCGACACCGGTCGGGTGCCGTTCGGCATGGGCACCTACGGTAGCCGCTCGGCCTCGGTGGGCGGCACCGCGATCGTGATGTCGCTCGACAAGATCAAGGAGAAGGGCAAGAAGATCGCCGCCCACCTCCTCGAGGCGAACCCGAAGGACATGGAGTACGTGGGCGGCAACTTCGTGGTCAAGGGGTCGCCCCAGAAGGCGATCCCGTTCGGCCAGGTCGCGCTCACCGCGTACGTCCCGCACAACTACCCGGAGGGGGTGGAGCCGGGCCTCGAGGAGACGAGCTTCTACGATCCGGCCAACTTCTGCTTCCCCTTCGGCGCGCACGCCTGCGTGGTCGAGGTGGACCCGGACACCGGCCACGTGAAGATCCTCCGCTACCTCGCGGTCGACGACGTCGGCAACGTCATCAACCCGATGATCGTGGACGGCATGGTGCACGGCGGGATCGCCCAGGGCGTCGCGCAGGCGCTCTGGGAAGAGGCGGTGTACGACCGGGATTCCGGCCAGCTCGTGAGCGGCAGCATGATGGACTACACGCTGCCCAAGGCCGACATGCTGCCCTTCTACGAGACCGATCGCACCGAGACGCCCACCCCGGTCAATCCGCTGGGCGTGAAGGGCGCGGGAGAGACCGGCACCATCGCCTCGACGCCGGCGGTGGTCAACGCGGTGGTGGACGCCCTGTCCGGGCTCGGCGTGGACCATTTCGACGCCATGCCGCTGACGCCGGAGCGGGTCTGGAAGACCGCCCAGGCCGCCAAATCGAAGAAGTAAGGGAGACGCCGACAATGTACCCAGCCCAGTTCGAGTACCACACGCCGGGGACGGTGCGGGAGGCGCTGGATCTGCTCGGGCGCCACAAGGACGACGCCAAGCTGCTGGCGGGCGGCCACAGCCTGTTGCCCGCCATGAAGCTGCGCCTGGCCCAGCCCAAGCACCTGGTGGATCTCCGGAAGGTCCCCGGGCTCTCCGGCATCAAGGAAGAGGGTGGCACCCTGGTGATCGGGGCGATGACCACCCACTACCAGGTCGAGACCTCGCCGGTGGTGAAGGCGAAGTGCCCGGTGCTGGCCGCGGTGGCGGGTCAGATCGGCGACCCGATGGTGCGCAACATGGGCACGATCGGCGGCAGCCTCGCCCACGCCGACCCGGCGGCGGACTACCCGGCCGCGATCATCGCGCTCGGCGCCGAGATGGTGGCGGAGGGACCCAAGGGCAAGCGCACGATCAAGGCGGACGACTTCTTCAAGGGCCTGCTCACCACCGCGCTGGCGGATGACGAGATCCTGACCGAGGTGCGCGTGCCCGCGCTCGCGGCCAAGACCGGCGCCGCCTACATGAAGTTCCCGCACCCGGCCTCGCGCTTCGCGGTGGTGGGGGTGGCGGCGGTGCTGAGCGTGGACGGCGGCAAGGTGGGCAAGGCCAGCGTGGGCGTCACCGGCGCCGGCACCAAGGCGGTGCGGGCCAAGGGCGTCGAGGCCGCGATCACCGGCAAGGGGACCGACGCCGCGTCCATCCAGGCGGCGGCCGAGAAGGCGGCCGAGGGCGTGGACGTGCAGGCCGACCTGCAGGGCTCGGTCGAGTACAAGAGCCACCTGCTGCGCGTGTTCGCCAAGCGAGCGATGGAGGCGGCCGCGGCGGCCGTGAAGTAGCGCATCACCCGGTGAGTCGATCGACGGACCCAGAGCCCCGCGGGAGGCCTCCCGCGGGGTTCTTCTTTGGAGCGCGGGCGTGACCGCGGCGGTGGTACTGGCCGCCGGGCTCTCGCGCCGGATGGGGGAGGCGAAGCTGCTCCTCTCGGTGGGCGGGCGGCCCATTCTCCGCCACGCGGTCGAGGGGGTGCGGGCGGCCGGCCTCGACCCGGTGCTGGTCGTCACGGGGCCCGACCCGGCCGCGATCGAGTCGGCGCTGGCCGGCCTCGACGTACTGATCGTGGTGAACCCGGCGCCCGAGGCGGGCCAGGCGGGCTCGGTGCGCGCGGGCGTCGCCGCGCTGCCGGCGGCGGTGGAGACGGTGCTGATCGCGCTGGGCGACCAGCCGCTCTTGGCACCGGACATCATCCCGGCCCTGCTGGCCGCCCACCGCGCGAGCCGCCGGCCCATCGTGGCGCCCCGCTACCAGGACGGGCCGGGCAA
>DATFAJ010000584.1:0-2780 GCA_035254745.1 Candidatus Methylomirabilota bacterium
ACCCCGTGGCTCGAGACCGGCTTCTACGTGTTCACCTCGATCCAGCCCGACACCACGTGGGAGTGGGTGGGGAGCCACATCCGCCCGCGCGTGCGCGCGCCCGAGAGCTGGGAGCTGCCGGTCGGCCTGAGCCTCTCGGCCGAGATCGGCTACCAGCGCCGGGCCTTCTCCCCCGACGCGTGGACGGTCGAGCTGCGGCCGATCATCGACAAGCAGTGGTCGCGCTGGTACGTCGCGTTCAACCCGGCCTTCGACCGGGCGATCGAGGGAGACAACGTCGGCCGGGGCTTCGAGTTCTCCCCCGCCGCCAAGGTCAGCTACAGCGTCACCCCGAAGGCGGCGGTCGGGCTCGAGTACTACGGCGCGCTCGGGCCGGTCACCCACATCGACCGCCGCCGCGACCAGCAGCACCAGATCTTCCCGGTGGTCGACCTCGACCTCGGGCCCCGCTGGGAATTCAACGCCGGCATCGGCTTCGGCCTCACCCCCAGCACCGACCGCCTGATCATCAAGATGATCCTCGGCTACCGCTTCGACTGGGGCAGCAACCACAAGTAGCCCCGAGGCACCGGGTAAAGCCCGAGGCGGTGCCGCCTTTCTCGCCCCGCACGCTCCGCGGTCGAGAAAGGTCCAGCTGCGAGGCGGCGCCCGAAGGCTGCACGCGAGGCGTACTCCCTGTACGTCGAGCGTGCAGCCGAGGGCGTCAACGAAGCAGATGGGCCTTTATCGGCCGCCGAGCTTGCGCTTCCAGAGGTCCCAGGGACGGCCCAGCGTCCCCGCGATCGACGCCTCCGCACGCGTCGCTTCCTCGGGGCTCAGGTAGGTGACCCCGCCGCCCAGGGCGAGGGCCTGGCCCTGCAGGCGGGCGTTGACCTCGGTGTACACGCTGCGGAACACCACCTGCGGCAGGGACGTGCCGACCACCACCACCCCGTGCCCGCGCATGAGCACGACCGGCCGCGTCCCCAGCGTCTGGGCCAGGGCCCGGCCGAGGGCCTGCGTGCGCACGAGCATGTCGGTGTCGCCGCCGGCCGCCGCGTGGATGTCCCACACCGGCACCCCGCCGGAGAGGAACGCGCTCATGTGATAGAGCGGCCGCAGGGGCACGCCGGTCACTCCGAACGGGATCACCGAGGGCGAGTGGCTGTGCACGATCGCCCGCACGTCGGGCCGCGCCCGGTAGATCGCGCCGTGGATGAAGCGCTCGAGGTAGCTGGTGCGGCCGGCCGCGGCCACCGGCTCGCTCTCGAGGTCGTACTCGAGGACGTCGGCCGCGGTGACCAGCTCCGGCGCGATCGAGCGCGACATGAGGAACCGGGCTGGGTCGCGGTCGTGCCGTGCGCTCACGTGGCCGTAGCCGTCGAGCACGCCCTGATCGACCAGGATGTGGTTGGCCGCGACCAGGTCCTCCACGAGCTGCGGGTCCGGGGGGCCCGCGGTGCCGGTCTGGGCGGCGCCCGGTTGCGACGCGGCGAGCCGGGTGCCGAGCGCCGCCACCACGCCGGCCACGAACCCTCGGCGAGTCACCATCGTCATGGGGTCCTCCTACGGCGCCGAGACGGTCTGTCCGTTTCCGGTCGACGTGACGGTGAACGAGTCGCCCTGGCGCGTGTACGCGTAGGCCGACCAGCCGGTGGGCGGCGTGGGGATGGAGCCGAGCACGGGGCCGCACGGCGCGCCCCCCACCGTGGTCTGGGTCACGAGGGCCTCGAGCGAATCGGGCAACGATCCGCAGGTGACGCGGTAGGTGTTCACCGCCGTCGCGATGGTCTGGGCGTCGGTGCGGGCCTTGGTGGTCCGCGCCAGCGGCAGGTCCTCGCGCACCCCCTTCTCCTCCCGCTCGCACGCGGTCAGGGCGAGCAGCAGTCCCGCGACGATCGCCACGCGGCCGACAATCCTCACGCGCCCGTCCTTTCCGTCGAGAAAATCCGACGCGCCCGTCGAGTTGTGACAGAATCATACGCCGCTCGGGCACCTCCGGCCAAGCGGCCACCCTCGATCAAAGGAGATCACGATGAGCATCAAGCGGCACGGCGTCGGCCCCCGGCTCAGCCAGGCGGTCGTCCACGGCAACACGGTGTACCTGGCCGGCATCATCGCGGGGGATCCCTCCGCGGACGCCAAGGGTCAGACCGAGCAGATTTTGAAGAAGATCGACGAGCACCTGGCCGCGGTCGGCAGCCACAAGTCCAAGCTGCTCTCGGCCACCATCTACGTCGCCAACATGGGGCTCTTCGCCGAGATGAACTCGGCGTGGGACGCGTGGATCGACCCGGCCAACACCCCGGCCCGGGCCACCGTCGAGGCCCGGCTGGCCGCTCCCAAGTACCTCGTCGAGATCA
The DNA here is from genome assembly GCA_035254745.1 of Candidatus Methylomirabilota bacterium. Classification (GTDB taxonomy): domain Bacteria; phylum Methylomirabilota; class Methylomirabilia; order Rokubacteriales; family CSP1-6; genus CAMLFJ01. The sequence goes on from DATFAJ010000584.1 coordinate 2,343, forward strand.
TGGCGGTCGCGGCGATCTGATGGCCACCCCGGCGGCCCGGCGATTCGAGGGCAAGGTGGTGCTGATCACCGGCGCCGCCGGCGGCATCGGGCGCGCCGCGGCGGTCCGCTTCGCGGCGGAGGGCGCGCGCCTCGGGCTCGTGGACCTCTCGCGCGACGGGCTGCGCGAGACCCAGGCCGCGGTCGAGAAGGCGGGCGGCGTCGGCCACGCGGTGGAGGCCGACGTCACCCGCTCGGCGGACGTGGCGCGCTACGCGGCCGCGGTGGCCGAGCGGTGGGGCGGCGTCGACTGCTTCTTCAACAACGCGGGCATCCTGGGCGACGTCCGAGCGCTCGTGGACTACCCGGAGGAGACCTTCGACCGGGTGCTCGCGGTCAACGTGAAGGGCGTCTGGCTCGGCATCAAGACGGTGGCCCCGCTGCTGCGGGCGCGCGGCGG
>DATFAJ010000585.1:0-3341 GCA_035254745.1 Candidatus Methylomirabilota bacterium
CTGGGGGTGCAGCCGCCCACCTCGGACTGGGGCAGCATGCTCTCCAGTAGCCGGCAGTACATGAACGTGGCGCCCCACGTGGCGGCCCTGCCGGGCCTCGCGATCTTTCTCGCGGTGCTCGGCTTCAACCTCCTGGGCGACGGACTCCGGGATGCGCTCGACCCACGCCTCCGCTAGAATGCCCGGGCGATGAGCGAGCCCGAGGCGATCCGCGCGGAGGTGGAGACCATGCTCGGGCTGGTGCGCGAGCGCTACGGCAGCCGGCTGAGCGCGGACGAGCTCGACGGGATCCGCACCGCCATCGAGGGCATCGTGCAGGCCGCGCACGCCCTCCGCGCGGTGCGCCTCACCAACGCCGACGAGCCGGGCCAGCCCTTCGCGGCCTACCGGGCGATTCCGTGAGGTCCGAGGACGTCGTCTTCGTCCCGGTGCGTCGGCTCGGCGAGTTGATCCGCGAGCGACGGCTCTCCCCGGTGGCGCTGGCCGAGACCTTCCTCGATCGGCTGGAGCGCCTGGGCCCGCGCTACAACGCGGTGGTCACCATCACGCGGGCCCGCGCCCTCGAGCAAGCGCGCCGCGCGGAGGGCGAGATCGCAGCCGGGCGCTACCGCGGACCGCTCCACGGCATCCCGTACGGGGCCAAGGATCTGCTCGCCACCTCGGGCGGCATCCCGACCACGTGGGGCGCGGCGCCATTCAAGGACCGGGTGTTCGACTTCGACGCCACCGCGATCCGGAAGCTCGAGGAGGCGGGCGCGGTGCTCTGCGCCAAGCTCGCGATGGTGGAGCTGGCCGGCGGCATGGGATACCGCCAGCCGAACGCCGCGTTCACCGGCCCCGGGGTCAACCCGTGGAGCCTCGACGCCTGGAGCGGCGGCTCGTCGAGCGGCTCGGGCTCGGCGGTGGCCGCGGGGCTGGTGCCGTTCGCGATCGGCTCGGAGACGTGGGGCTCCATCCTCTCGCCCGCGGGCAACTGCGGCGTCGCCGGCCTGCGGCCGACCTACGGCCGGGTGAGCCGGCACGGGGCGATGGCGCTCTGCTGGACGCTCGACAAGCTGGGCCCGCTCGCCCTCACCGCGGACGACTGCGGCCTCGTGCTCGAGGCGATCGCGGGCCGTGATCCGGCGGATCCGACCACGGTCGATCGTCCGTTCCGCCACGAGCCGGCCGACCCGGCCGGGCGGCGCTTCCGGTTCGGGGTCCTGCAAGGGGTCACCGACGGCTGCGAGGACGCGGTGCGCGAGAGCTTCGAGCGCTCGCTCGGCGTGCTGCGGCAGATCGGCACCGTCGAGGAGGTCGCGCTGCCGGACCTGCCCTACGACGACATCACCCGGACGATCCTCTTCGCGGAGGCGGCCAGCGCGTTCGAGGACCTGATCGAGGGCGGAGCGATCCGCGGCCTGACCGCCCCCGAGGACCGCTACACCGCCTACGCGCGCGACGCCATCCTGGCCAAGGACTACCTGAAGGCCCTGCGTCTGCGCGGGGTGATGGCGCGTGAGGTCGATCGCGTGCTCGCCCCGCTCGACGCGCTGGTGGCCCCGGGCCGCGCCTCCGAGGCGGCCCCGCTGGACGGCCAGGTACGGAGCGCCATCCGCGGCACCGCCCGCGACGTGATGGGCGCGGTCGGCAACGGGGCCGGGCTGCCCGCGGTGGCGGTGCCGAACGGATTCGGCCCGCGCGGGCTGCCGACCAGCCTGCAGTTCATGGGACGGGCGTGGGCGGAGCACACCGTCCTGGCCGCCGCGTGCGCGTACCAGTCGCGGACCGACTGGCACGGGCGCCATCCCGACGTGAGCTAGCGGCGCCCGGACGAAAAAAGGGGGAGGGCCCGACGGGCCGCTCCCCCTGGGTTCTCCGGATCGTAGGGTCTACTTGGTCTGGCGGGCGCGCACCTGCCGCTGATCCTCGTGGAGGTCTCGCACGTCCTCGCGGCGATCCTGCTTGTCTTGGTGCAAATCGCGCACGTCCTGGCGGCGGTCCTTCACATCCCCGCGCAGGGCGCCGCGGCTCTTCTGGTAGTTCTCGCGGGCCGCCTTGATGGCCGCGGGATCGCCCGACTTGTAGGCCTCGCGAAGCCGCTGGCGGGAGGCCTGGACGTCCTTGTAGTCGCCGCGGACTTCCTTCGTGTCCTTGGCGATCTCCTTGCGGTCGCCGCGGATCTCGCGGGTGTCCTGCCGGATCTCGCGCCGGTCGCTCTTGGTTTCCTGGGCGGGGGCGGGGAGCGCGGAAAAGCCGGTCACGATGACGGTCGCGCAGGCGGCGCCCACGGTCCATCCGATCAATGTCCTCATTGCGATCTCCTCTTGGTATGAGTGCGGGCCAACGAGCAGGAGATCATGCAATGGAGTTGCCAGGGATCTAACTAGCTGAATTAATGCTCCGGGTAGGCTGTCCAAGGCGCCAGATCTGACGCCGGATGTCACCCTTCCGGTCGAATCAGGGATGGCGACGGTGGATCCGGATCAGGCGGAGCGACGAGCGTAGAGGCGGCGGGCGGCCCGGAGGTGGGTCATCGCCGCCGGGCGCCGGCCCAGCGCATCGAGCAGCAGGCCCAGGTTGTAGTGCCCGTCGGCGAAGTCGGGGTCGGCGGCAAGGGCCCGATGGTACGCCGCGACCGCCTCGTCGGTCCGACCCGTCTCCTCGAGCAGCCCGCCGAGGTTGAAGTGCGCGATGGCATCGCCCGGCGCGTGCTGGATCGCGGCGCGATAGTGGGTCTCGGCCCGCGCGGTCTCGCCGGCGGCGTGGTGGAGGCGGCCCAGATTGACGTGCGCGTCGGCCAGGCCCGGGTCGAGCGCGAGCGCCTGCTCGTAGGCGTGGCGCGCCTCGGCGGGTGAGGCCGGCTCGAGCTCGCAGCCGAGGTCGAACCATTCCTCGGCGGATCGGACCGGCGGCTCGGGTGGGGTCGCGGCCGCCGGCCGGGGGGGAGCCGCATTTGCCGGGCCCGCCACTGCGTGCGCGTCGAAGCTGAAGAGGAACTGGCCGGAGTCCGGCTGCCAGCGCGCGGTGCCGTCCCAGGCCACGACCCGGCGGCCGTCCGCGTAGATGCTGACGCTCGAGAGCGCCTGATCGCCGGGCAGCTGCCGCCTCAGCGAGGCGAGCATGCGACGGATGCGTCGCGCGGGCACCCGGGCCTCGAGCAGGCCACGCGTGGTCTTGAGCAGGAGCAGATCCTGGAAGGACCATCGCAGCCGACGGTCGGGGCCGCGGCGGGGCGTGAGCAGGGCGGCCCGCGCGCAGGAGCGAACCCTGGAGTCCGGCAGACCGAGGATCTTCGCCACCTCGTGGGTGGAGAAGGCGGTCATTTCCGGCCGGCTTGCGCCTTCCTGTCCTTGTCGGAC